>JAUPKZ010000005.1 GCA_030837195.1 Campylobacterota bacterium | reverse complement strand
GAATCTCCACTCCTCTTTGCCTACTTGCCGCTTCGCAAGCGTGAAGAGCCGCTTTTATCTGGAGAGGGTCTTGACAAGTCTCAAGCAAGAAAATATCCGCTCCACCGTCAATCAACGCTAAACAAAACTCCGTGTAGCCCTCAAACATCTCATCGTAAGTGATGTGTCCCAAAGACGGGAGTTTTGTTCCCGGTCCGATAGAGCCTAAAACAAATCTCGGATGCTCTGGCGTGGAGAACTTTTCGCACTCCTTTTTTGCAAGTTTTGTTCCAGCATAGGTCAGTTCATAAGCTCTATGAGAGATGCCGTACTCATCCAAAACCCAAGAAAATGAGCCAAAAGTATTGGTCGTGATGAGATCTGCACCCGATGTCAGATAGGCACGGTAAATCTCACTTAAAACCTCTGGGCATGTAGTGTTAAGAAGTTCGTTACACCCCTCGTTGCCTTCCCACGCCTCTTTTGGAATTTTTTCATCTCGCTGTTGAAGCTGTGTACCCATAGCGCCGTCTATAATAAGAGGCCGTTTTTTTATGGTTTTTAAGATATACTTTTTTGTTGTCATAAAGTTTCTTTGAATGTATATAAAATTTTTTCAATTTTATCAAAATTGAGCATAAAAGAGGCTTTTGCAAATTTTTTCATATTTTAAAGAGATTGTTATAATTAAAATAATAATTTGGTATAATAGTGTCAAAAATTTGTCATGAAACTAGAGGATAAATATATATGAGCGATGAAAAAAACGGTTTAAAGCTACCAACGCCGTGGAGATATAAAAGATATTATTTCTTTATTTTTCTCAGTGTTGTTATTTTAGTTTTGCCATGGATAAAGATAAACGAGAGCTACTTTTTTTTGTTGAGTTTTGACAAGCTAAAACTCCATCTTGCGTTTGTGCAGTTTGATATGCAGGAGTTGTATCTTTTGCCGTTTTTGCTGATGATACTCTTTTTAGGTATCTTTGGAATGACGGTTGTAGGAGGAAGAGTTTTTTGCGGCTGGATCTGTCCACAAACTATTTTTAGGGTAATTTATAGAGATATTATTGAAACCAAGCTCTTAAAACTCAGAAAACGCATTAAAAACAAGCAGCAAGAACCAGATATGAGTTTAGTCGAAAACAAAATTAAAAAAGCCATAGCAGTTTTGATTTGGACGATTTTATCTTTTGTGGCAAGCGCAAATCTTATCTGGTATTTTGTACCGCCTGAGGATTTTTTTACATACATTGCGGATCCATTTGAGCATATTATATTGGTCGGGACATTGGTTGCGAGTGCTTTATTTTTGATTTATGATATAGTGTTTTTACAGGAGGATTACTGTATCTATGTCTGCCCGTATTCAAGAGTGCAGTCTGTTTTATATGATGATCATACGGTTATGGCTCTTTACAACACAAACAGAGGCGGTCATATATACAATGAAGAGAAGCAAAAAGTTTTTACAAAACAAAGCGAGCTTCAAAAGTTTGAACCGCATGCGGAGTGTACGGCATGTGAGAGTTGTGTAACGGTCTGTCCGACACACATAGATATCCGAAAAGGGTTGCAGCTTGAGTGTATAAACTGTCTTGAATGCGTAGATGCTTGTACTGTAGTTATGGGAAAACTCGGCAAGCCTTCGCTTGTTACTTGGTCAAGTGATCATGAAACGATTTATAAAAAGGGGAAAACACAATATTTTCGCCCTAAAGTTCTTGCATATATAGTATTGCTTATAGGGCTTGCGATTGGTATGGTTATGATGGGAAGCGCAAAAGAGCATATGCTATTAAATATCAACAAAGAAAATAGACTTTACTCTGTTCATAAAGAGAGTGATGGAAGAGTTGCGGTTGATAATGCATATGAGTTTTTGCTGCAAAATACACAAAACGAGAAGATGGATTTTTATTTTGAAGTGATACTGCCAAAAGAGGTACAAGGCAAACTCGAGATACTAAAGCCCACCGAACCTTTTGATGTAACTCCGGATGTAAAGAAGAAGAAAGTAGTTGTACTTAGAACTTACGATAAGCTTGCAAACGATGCAAGACATGATACTATCATACCTATAACGATTCGCGCTTATGCGTTAGGGCATGAGGATAAAATAACGGTAGTTAGGGAGTCAACATTTACATACCCAAGGGCAGATGTTGTTGAAAATGCAAAGTAAAATCTTTTTTTAAAAAAGAATACGATAAACTGTAGAAGCTTTCTTTGCAGGAGTCTTCTATGGTAAAAAAAATAGTTCTAGCGGCGGTTGTTTTTTATACTCTTTTTGGCTTTTTTGCACTGCCTGCAATCATAAAATCTCAGTTAGAGCGTATTGTCACAGATGAGATGAACGCAAAACTCTCTATAGAGAACATAACATTTAATCCGTTTGCTTTTACAATGGAGATAAAAAATGTCTCACTTTTGACGCTTGAAGATAAAACTTTGGCATCATTTGAGCTCTTAAGCGCAAATGTAGAACCTCACTCACTTTTTTACAAAGCACTTCATATAAAAAATATAACTCTTCAAAAACCTCAAATTTTTCTTATTCAAAATAAAGATAAAAGTATAAATTTTGAGCAGATTTTAAAACCAAAAAAAGCCCAAACTGTAATTGCGCAAGAAAACAACTCTAAGCCTATGCGAATTATCTTAGATGCTCTTAGGATAAGAGAAGGTCTTCTTAGCTATGAAGATTATACAAAAAGCACAAAGTTTGAGTTTGCTTCAAAAGCTCTTGATGTAAAAATTGAGAGCATAGATACACATAATGCTAGTTCAAGTAAAGCAACTATTAGGTTGACAACAACCCTAAGCGATGGTGCAACTATAGATTTTAGGGGTAATATAAAGGGGTTTGAGCCCGTCGTGACAGAGGGAAGTTTAAAGCTGGATTCTTTAAAACTTTATAGTGTATTTAAATATATACAAGATAGTTTTGATATAGAAGTTGCGGACGGGGCATTGTCACTTGATGCGAATTACCGTTTTAATATGAGCGATATCAATAGCACGAAAATAGATAACCTCTCTGCCGCTTTAGAGAATCTAAGAGTAAAACCAAAGCATAGCGGAGGTGATATAGTCACTTTAAAATCATTAAAAATAGATGATGCACTGCTTTTGCCTCTTTTGCGTGATGTCAGTGTTAAAGATATCTCGCTTGATGCATTAAATGTAAATATAAAGAGAGATGAAAAAGGCGAGATAGATTTTCTTGCTTATATGAAAAGCAATGATGCAAAAGCAGATGGAAACCAAACTATTTCAAAAGAAGAGGCAAGGCCGTGGAACATTTTATTAGAGGGCATAAGTGCGAAAAAAATCTCTGCAACTCTTAGCGATGCTACGCTAAAACCTGTTGTGCAAACAAAGTTAAATGAGCTTAATTTTAATCTTAAAAATGTAACTCTTGAAGGTGAAAAACCTTTTGCTTATTCGCTTGATTTTTTGATAAATAATAGTTTTAGGTGCGGTGCAAAAGGGGATATAATACATAAAGTACCTGAAATAAACTCAGAGGTTAATTGTACCGATTTAAATATGCTTGATTATGTAGCTTATGCAGATAATGTCGCTATAAAAAATCTTAAAACTTACAATGTTTTGCTAAAGAGTTTGATGGCTAGTTTTGATTTTAACATTAATTTGAAAAAACAAAATGAAGAGATGCAAACTACCCTAAATAATGCAAATCTCTCGTTGGACAATTTTTCACTTAGTAGAAGAGATAACGATAAAAAAGTTGTTGATTTTAAAAAATTTGCTATTTATGACGCTTATTTTAGCACTGCCACAAAAGAGCTGAGTATAGATAAAATTGCACTTGATGGATTTAGTATTTTTGCAGCTATGGATAAAAACAAGAGTATAGATTTGATGCATCTTGTCGAACCAAAAGAAGATAGTATTGCAAAAGAGAAACAAAAGGTAGATAAAAAAGCAGATAATAAGAATCAAGCGCTACTTAGAGCTAAAATGGGAGCATTTCATCTTAATTCTGCCAAGGTGCATTTTAACGATAAGAGCGTAAACGGTGCTTCTGAACTGGTTTTAGACAAGATAGATGCAGTTGTAACGGACATAGACTCAAAAAGAGACAGCCTAATCAAGTATGATATTGCTATGAGAGTAAATAACGGGGGCAAGATAAAATCAAACGGCAACATAAAGCGTTCTCCGATTGAGCAAAACGGCAAAATAGAGCTTCAAAGGGTTGCTCTAAAAGAGATTACTCCGTATTTACAGAAGAATACATTTTTAAAAATATCAGAAGGTTTTTTGAGCTTAAAAAGTGATGTTTCATTTCGCGAATCACAAGAAAAACCTTACATAAGAGCAAATGGAAATATGAAGGTTGAGGACTTCTTCTTGCAAGATAGCAGAGACAACAGCATAATTACCTCTTTTGTAAAAACGGATGTAAAATCGTTTCAGTTTAACAATACTTCAAACTATCTTGAGATTGATGAGGTAACCCTTGATTCATTCTACCTAGATGCGATGATAGATGAAAACAAAACTATTAACCTTGCAAAATTGATGAAAGATCAAAATAGCACCAAAAAAGAGCAGACAAATAGCAAAGCAGATGCAAATGAGAGCAATCAAGTAGATTTTAGCTATATGCTCTGGAGATTTAGAGTTTTAAACGGAAGCGCAAAATTTGCCGACTATTCGCTGCCTCTTGATTTTAAAACTTTGATGCATAGCTTAAACGGGGATGTTTATATAATATCAAACAAACCAAATGAGATAACTTTTGTCGATATCGACGGAATGGTGGACGATTACGGCTCAACAAAGCTTCAAGGGTCATTTAAAAGCTCAAATATCAAATCTTTTATGGATATAGACTTTAATTTTAAAAACTTGGATCTTAACTCTCTTAGCGGCTATAGTGCACAATTTGCAGGATACAAGATTGACAAAGGCAAGCTGTATCTTGACTTAAAGTATAAGATTGAGAGTTCGCAGCTTATGAGTCAAAATAATATATTGATTAAAAATATTGAACTAGGTGACGAGATAGAGGATGAAAACATTACAAAACTTCCGCTTGGGCTTGCAATAGTGCTTTTAGAGGATAGTGATGGAGTTATAGATATCAGTATGCCGGTTGAGGGAAATGTGGATCAACCTGATTTTAAATACGGAGCTTTGATTTTTAAAGCTTTTGTCAATCTTATAGGCAAAGCCATAGCCTCTCCGTTTAAATTTTTAGGCAAAGCTTTGGGGATAAGCGCAGATGAATTAGAAGATATCGAATTTGAAGCAGGAGAATTTGCAATACTGCCTCCAGAGAGAGAAAAGCTTGATAATCTTGTTCAGATTTTGGAGAAGAAACCTTCTTTAAGTCTATTTATTGCCCCTAGCTATGATGCAATAAAAGACAAAGATGCTCTTGGACTATTAAAACTTAAAAAAATAGTTCTTGAAAAAACAAAACAAGAACATGCAACAATTGAAATTTTAGAAGAAATATATAAACAAACGAATTCTGAGGAAAATTTAAAAAATATAAAAGATGTAATTAAAAAGAATTATAAGGAAGAGCAATTTAGCAACGAATATAGAAAGATACTTATTAAAGAGTGTGTTAATGCGCAAAATGTGACTATTGATGAGTTAAAAGAGTTGGCAACCATGAGAGAAAAAACAATTACGGAATACTTGGTTTTAACCAAAGGCTTAGAATCACAAAAAATTATAATAGACAATATTAATGAGATAAATGATGCTGAGAGTTCGCTTATAAAAACAAAGCTAAATGTAAATGTAAGGTAATTTGTTTGCTATAATTCGCTTTTTATAAGGAGGCATCCATATGCCATTTTCACAAAAAAACAGAAAAGGTACTCTAAGCGGTATTCTTTTTGTAGCTATTTTTGCTTCTGCGGCAACTATGATTGCCGATCTTTCATTTATTAAATCTTTGGGCATATCACCGCTTGTTATAGGGATTGTTATCGGAATTTTTTATGCAAATACTCTTAACAACAAAACTCCAAAAGAGTGGAGCGGCGGGATTACATTTAGTGCAAAGAAGATTTTGCGTTTTGCCATAGTATTTTACGGCTTTCGCATAACCTTCCAGCAGATTGCCGAAGTGGGTGTTGAGGGCTTTTTAGTCTCTTTGATAATGCTCTCATCAACTTTTATACTAGGGACTTGGATAGGGCAAAGATTCTTTAAAATGGATAGAGACACCTCAATGTTAAGTGCGTCAGGTGCTTCCGTGTGTGGTGCTGCTGCAGTTTTAGCGACAGAACCTGTTTTAAAAGCCGAAGAGCATAAAGCGGCGATAGCCGTATCTATGGTAGTTCTTTTTGGAACCATAGCGATGTTTATATATCCGCTGCTTTACAATATGGGTGTCTTTGATATGAGTGCTAAAGAGTTCGGCATCTATGTAGGCGGAACTATACATGAAGTAGCTCAAGTTGTAGCGGTTCCGGCATCGGTGCCAAATGCAAGTGCCGAGATGGCAAACTCGGCTGTAATAGTGAAGATGACAAGAGTTATTATGATAGCCCCTATGCTTATACTTCTTGGTATTTACCTATCTTTGAGCGCAAAAAAGAGCGGTGGCGAGGCAGGAGGGGTAAAACTTGTTATTCCTTGGTTCGCAGTCTATTTTATAGGTATGGCAGGGTTTAATTCTCTTGGCATAGTTCCTCAAAATATTGTCGATATCATTAATCAAATAGATACATTTTTGCTAACTATGGCTATGACCGCTCTTGGTATCGGAACCGTATTTTCAAAATTTAAAGGATTGGGTCTTGCGCCGATATATAGTGCCGGAGTGATGTTTTTGTGGCTTATGGTCGGCGGTTATTTTATAACAAAATGGGTTGTGGCAACTTTTTAATATAATAATTATATAATTTAGATATTAAATCACATCAAGGAGCTTAGTTAAATGACGCATTTGCCAAATACGCTTAACTCTTACTGGCTCTGGCGTGAGATATCTTCAAAACTTGGTGTTTCAAATCCTACATATAAGTATTGGAAAGAGTCTAAAAATCTAAAACTCAACAATAAATATATTTTTATACAAAAAAATACCCTTCCTCAAAAGCATATGTATATAGAGGGTGTTTTAACGGATCTCTCCGGGTATTTGCCCATAAAATATGCTTCAGACAGACTGCATGTGAGCGAACATATCTTTTCTTACGAAAAGATGAAGCTTTACAGAGAGTTTGAGTATAAGTTCGTTGAGGATGTAAAGTTTGTAAATATTAAAAAATTTTTTACTGAGTTTGGCATCAAAGTCAATAAAAATTCAATTATTCAGCTTGGAAAAATTAAAGATTTGGAGTTTACTCCGAACTCTACATTTTACAATTTGAAAAATGATTACGGCATAGTGGTTTACGAGTAATGAATCTATATTTTTTGGAATTTCGTGATCCGCTTTTTGGAATTATCATCTTTTTTATCATTATTTTTGTTATAACGGCGCTATCTTACTGGTTTAACAAGCTTAAAAAAAGAGAGGACTATAAACATTTAGATAATTTTTTAAAGCAGTTTCATGAAGTTCCATCCCAAAATGAGCTCGAAGTCCTTGTTTCAAAAGGTTGCCTCTCTGAGAAGTCGTGGCTTTTGCTTGCAAACTCTTTTACAAAAAGCGGAAATTATGAAAAGAGCATAGAGATATATAGCCAACTCCTAAAGGTTGCAGATAAGACAAACTACAGGGACACTCTCTTTTTGCTCGGTAAAACATTTTACATGGCAGGCTTTTTAGAAAGAGCAAAACAGACATTCTTAGAGATCCTCAAAAACAATCCGCGAACACCCCAAGCACTTAGTTATCTGCTTTTGGTTTATGAACAGATGAAAAATTACACTGCGGCGTTGGATGTGTTGGAACCGCTTAGCGAATTAAAAAAAGACATAAGCGTAGAAGAGGCATATTTAAACGCTCTTATTATATTAAATGATGTAAAAATATCATCCGAAGATAAGGCTCAAAAACTACTCGAAATTTATAAAAAAACAAATCAGATGACACATATGATCTTTGAGTATCTCTTTAGGGTAAATCCAAAGATTGCATGGGAAAATTTAGATATTTCAAAGAGTGCGCTTATTGTTGATATATTGTGGCAGTGTGATAAAAAAGATTTGAATTTTGATATAATAATGCAAAATAGCTTTCTAAAAGAACTTTATAGTGCTAAAAAGTATATAAAAGAGGCAAATGGGAGTTTTGTTTTTGAGCTTGATCTGCTTATCAACTTAAATCCAAATACAAAAGCTACGCTTGGGTTTGAATATGTTTGCGACAACTGCAACCAAACATACCCTTTTGCTTTTCATCGCTGTAGCAACTGTCATGCTATTGAAAAGATGAGAGTAGAGCTTTTGATTGTAAAAGATTATCATAGGGATTTTAGTGAAGAAAGTAACTCTTTTTTGTGACGGCAGCTCTTTGGGTAACCCCGGAGCAGGCGGATACGGCGCCATACTCAGATTTGGCACTGTTGAGAGAGAGATAAGCGGAGCAAGAGAACATACCACGAATAACCAAATGGAGCTTTTGGCGGTTATAGAAGGGTTAAAGGCGCTTAAAGAGCCATGTGAAGTAACTATTGTATCCGACTCTTCGTATGTCGTAAAAGGGATTAATGAGTGGCTTGGAGGCTGGATAAAAAAAGATTTTAAAAATATTAAAAATCCGGAGCTATGGAGGGAGTATATATATGTCTCCAAAGCACATAAAATAGGGGCTGTTTGGGTAAGAGGGCATGATGGGCATCCAGAAAATGAGAGATGTGATATTTTGGCAAAACAGGAGGCTCTTAAAATGAAAGAGGCAATAAAATGAGTAAAAGTATAGAGGGTTTGGAAGAGATTTTAGGTTATAAATTTAAAAATCAAAAGCTCATTATCGAAGCGCTGACACATAAGAGTTACAAGCAGCCCTACGATAATGAGCGACTTGAATTTTTGGGCGATGCGGTTTTAGACTTGATAGTCGGAGAGTATCTTTTTTTTAAGTTTAACAAAGCAGACGAGGGCAAGCTCTCAAAAATAAGAGCGGCACTGGTAAATGAGAACGGTTTTGAGAAACTCGCCCGTTCTATCAATCTGGGAGAGTATATATACCTCTCTAATGCAGAAGAGAACAACGGCGGCAGAGAAAAAGCTTCACTTCTCTCAAATGCTTTTGAAGCAGTTATAGGGACTATATATCTTGAGTCAGGACTAGAAGTTGCAAGGTCTATAGCGATAGATTTGATAGAGAAAAACCATAAAGAGATATCGCTTGATTCTCTTTTTCGTGATTTTAAAACGACTCTTCAGGAGCTTACACAAGCTAGATTTGGCGAAATTCCCGAATATATAGTTATTGCAAGTAGAGGACCGGATCATCTAAAAGAGTTTGAAGTAGCAGTTATAATAGAGGGTAGAGAGTATGCACGCGCAATAGGAAAAAGTAAAAAAATTGCACAGCAAGAGGCCGCGCAGGTTGCGGTGAAGTTATTAAGCGGAGAGTAAAATGAATAGCTTTGGACAAAAAATAAGATTTAGCACATTCGGCGAGTCTCACGGAAGGGCTATAGGGTGCATATTAGACGGCATTCCCGCAGGTCTTAGTATAGATGAGGCATTTATC
The DNA here is from genome assembly GCA_030837195.1 of Campylobacterota bacterium. Lineage (GTDB taxonomy): Bacteria > Campylobacterota > Campylobacteria > Campylobacterales > Sulfurimonadaceae > Sulfurimonas. Next base: position 22,924 of record JAUPKZ010000005.1, on the reverse strand, counting down.
CAAAGTGAACTGGATCGCAGAAAGCCGGGTAAGAGCGAGTTTGAAACGGCAAGAAAAGAGGATGATGTTGTTGAGATACTAAGCGGGGTTTTTGAGGGTAAAAGCACGGGTACGCCGATAGCTATGGTTATTTACAATACTGATCAAAAATCAAAAGATTACTCAAATATAAAAGATATTTTTCGCCCCGGACACGCGGATTTTACATATTTTCACAAGTATGGTATAAGAGACTATAGAGGGGGAGGGCGAAGCTCTGCACGGGAGACTGCAGCAAGAGTCGCAGCCGGCGCTATTGCAAAGTTAATGCTTCGAGAGTTAAATATAGATGTTTTAAGCGGAGTTTGCGAGATAGATGGTATAAAATCTAAAAAATTTGACTTTGAAGCAGCCAAAAAAAGCCCCATTTATGCACTAGACCCAAGTATGGAACAAGAACAGCAGGATGCTATTTTAAGAGCAAAAAATGAACATGATTCTGTTGGCGGAATTGTTAGAGTTTGTATTAAAAATCCTCCTAAATCTTTAGGACAACCGCTTTATTATAAGCTTGATGCCGTTTTGGCAGATGCGATGATGGGTATAAATGCAGTCAAAGCTGTAGAGATAGGCGACGGTGTGCTTAGTGCTTCGCTAAAAGGCTCACAAAATAATGACGAGATAAGAAAAGATGGCTTTTTGACAAACCACTCTGGTGGGATACTAGGCGGCATAAGCAACGGTGATGATATAGTAATGAGCGTCTATTTTAAACCTACTCCGTCTATATTTAAAGAACAAAAAACAGTTACGATAGATAATGAAGAGGTAAATTTTTCACTAAAAGGAAGGCATGATCCTTGCGTAGCTATAAGAGGAAGCGTAGTTTGCGAGGCAATGGCGTCTTTAGTAGTCGCGGATATGTTGCTTTTAAATATGGGCTCAAAAATGGATAGTGTAGTTAAATATTACGGATAAAGTAATTATAAATAGTTAAAATTATCCATTTTATAAGTTTTTATTAATTTTTATGCAGATAAAATATCTCTTTTATTACATTTGGAGATGTTAAAATGCGTGTTTTTATATTAATCTTATTTATGATACTTGCCGTTCAAGCAAAGCCGATATTTAGTAATAATAAGCAGGCAGATAGCGGTATATATATTAATTCTTTAAAAGATTTAGTAATAGCAACACAAAAAACCAGAGGTCTTACCAATAGCTATCTAAGCGGGAACTTGATTGCCTTAATGCTCGTTCAAGAGGCTAAAGACGATATGAGAATGGCAATTAGCACTATGGAGTCTTTGGAACTCTCATCGGATCCTATCGTAAGTAAAAGAGCTTCGGAACTTAGCGGTAGATTAATGGAACTCAATCGCAAAGGGCTTAAATTAAAGCCTGAAGTTGCTTTTAAGAGATATACAGAGGAGATAGAGCAGATTTTGCTTTTTGCGCAAACAGTTAGCAAGCGAAGCTCTGAGCATATGAGTCCTTTTGCAAATGAGACATCGGTTATGATGATGGAGCAGATGTTGCCGCTTAGCGAGTATGTCGGACAATTAAGAGGCATGGGTTCTGGTATCGCGGCAAAAGGCAAAGTAAGCAAAGAACAAAGAGATGATTTGGAAGCGGTTATAGTTCAAGTTGTAAAATTTAACGAATATTTTCAAAAAAGTATAAAAAACTCTATTAAACAAGGTAAAAATTATTATCCGCAAGACATAGAAGCTAAAGCGGCAAAAATTGATACATCTATAAAAGAGTATATATCTTTTGTAAAGAGAGAGTTTTACAAGGAGACGATAGCGGTAAATCCGGATAATTATTTTGCTAGCGGAACGCAGATAATAACCCAAATAATCTCGCTGTATGATGAAGCAAACAGAGCAGTTCTTAAAGATTCAAAGGGATGGTTGTAGCAAACTCCAAAAGAGAGGGTTTACTCTTTTGGCTCAATTACATTTTTAGCCGTCTTTATTGCACTTCCAAGGGCTACTTTTGCAACGCCCCATGCTTGTGTTCCCATTCTTTTTGCCTCTTTTGCAGCATTTGAGTGAAGAGCGTCATCTGCTTTTTTAACAGCTTTTTTGGCAAGAGTCGAAAATCTATCTTTCATGACAAGAGCAGTCTCTTTTGAGATATGAACAAGTTCTTCAAGATCATAGTGCATTCTTTTGTTTATATCAAGCAGAGCCTTTTTTGTTATAGGCTCACTTTCCTCAGCTAGGTTATGCACTACTTGAGAGAAGAGTATATCCGTCTGGTTTAAATCCTGCATGATAGTATCATAATCTTTAATGAGAATATGTTTGGCTTCAAGCGGCATAAAAGCAAGGCGTTTTTTAAATCTATCTATTGACTGCATAAGCCCGCTTCTCATACCTCTTAGAGTAGCTTCAAGTATCTCTTCTAAGAAGTTAGGCGACGCTTCCGCTACTTCAATGCTTGAGTGAAGTATGGTGGATAAGATTTTTCTTACTCTTAGAGTGCTAAGAGTTCCCTCTTTGATTGTTTCATAAGTAAGCTCTTTTACAATCTCCTCTATCATATGTTTTGCTTCGGAGTCTTTTGACTTCTCCAAAGATGTTATAATGGCGCTCTCTATGGTTTCACTTAGCATCTCATAAAGGTCAATTGATTGGAGTTTTGCTTGATGAAGCTTAGAGAGGGTCGCTGTATCATTTTTCTCTATCAAAGACTCTATATCATCAAAAATTGCATATTTTGCATCTTGAAGCTCTGAGGATTTTTTTTCTAGAGCTCTTTCTATCTGCTCTTTTTGAAGTAAAAGTTCTTCAACTTCATCTCTTAGGGGTTTTGTTTTTTCATCAATAATAAAAGAGGTAATATTTTTAACCTCTTGAAGTGTTAGCTTACTAAACTCTATATCTCTTAAACTCATTGCAGACTCCTGTTTTTAAAGTACCATTTTTATGTATTGATGCGCCCTTAAAGACTCATAGATAAAATTTCTATCATCTTCATTATAGACTAATAAATCTAGATTCATGCTTATATATTTTCCGCCTTTGCTATTTTTTGAGTGTGTGAGTTTATGCCCTCTCTCATCCAAGATATCTTTAATAGCAGCCTCTATTGCTTTTTGCTCAAGCGCTATAAGTTTATATGACCAAGAGCAGGGGTATGTGAGTTCTAGTTTCTCTTCTCTAGCGTTTAAAATCTCCACTCTTGCCTCCTGACTTTTCTTCAAGCTGAATATTTCTGATAACCATTCCTTTGTCTATCGCTTTTACCATATCATAAATCGTAAGCAATCCTATGCTCACTCCGGTAAGCGCTTCCATCTCTACACCGGTTTGACCTGTAAGTTTTGCGCTGAGCTTAAGTTTAAAACCGGGAAGCTCGGGGAGCTCTTCTATGTCGCAGTTTATACCGCTAAGATTTAGCGGATGACACATCGGGATAAGCTCGCTTGTTTTCTTTGTTCCCATAATCGCAGCAATAACAGCAGTTTGAAGTACGGGACCTTTTTTTGTTTTTTGTGTAACTATAGCATCATAAGCGTCTTGGCTCATCTCTATAATTCCACTGGCTATAGCAACTCTTGTTGTAGTACTTTTGTCGCTAACATCGACCATTTTAGGCCTATCTTTTTCATCTAAATGAGTTAAATTCATAAGTTCTCGTTTGTTTAATGATTTGGTTAAATTATAGCGAATAGTTGTTAAATTTTTAAAAGTTCAAGAGCTTTTTGGTATTCATGCGGATGGTTTAGGTTGAGAAATGCCTCTTCATCATCAAAATTCAAATACTCAATATTGGAGTTTTTAAGTAAAAATCCAAGTTTATGGTTACCTTCAAGCAACATTTTTTCAAATTTATCTTTTAGCGAGTTATGATAGATACCGCACATAGGTTGCATTCCTGATGAAGTTTTTGCTATTGTCGCTTCAACATTGCAAGAGTTTTTGAGTATAAGTGCTTTTATAATATCATCGCTTATAAACGGAGTATCTACGCTAATGGCAAAAAATTCTTCACATTGCAGAGTTTTAAAAACAGAAATAAATCCTATAGTGGGTGCATAAGCTGAAGTTGTGCTAATGTCTTCTATAAATCTTGCTTCAAATTTAAATTTCGATTTTTCTTTGCATGAAACATAGACTGTTTTAAAGATTTTATTTAGACGAGAGAGTTGATACTCCGCAAGAGTATCAAAATTGCCAAATGGAAGAAGAGCTTTATCTTCCCCCATTCTGCTTGATTTACCGCCTGCAAAGAGTACGCATGGCAGATGAGTTATCATTATTTTTTGATAAGCTCTGCTTCAATTCTTCTATTTTCTGCTTTGCCTTCTTTTGTATCATTAGAAGCAACAGGAGCTTTTTCACCCATACCTTTAGAAGAGATTCTGCTTGCGTCAACACCCTCTTTGATGATTAGGTTCTTAACTGCATTTGCTCTATTCTCAGAGAGAGTTTGGTTGCTTTTATCGCTTCCTACGCTATCTGTGTGACCAACGATTTTTGCATCATAGTTTGGCATAGCTTTTAAGAAATCTGCAAACTCTTTTACATTTGATTGGTAAGCATCTTTTACTTTATATGATGCAGTATCAAAATTGATATGGAGATTTACAAGTTTTGAACATCCGTCGCTATCTACTTTATGACCTGCTGGAGTAGTAGGGCACTTATCAACTGAATTTAATACGCCGTCTTTATCATTATCGCCATCAACAGGCTTTGGAGTAGGCGCAGGAGTCGGTGCCGGAACAGGCTTAGGTTCTGGTTTTGGTTCTGGTTTTGGCTCAGGCTTAGGTTCTGGTCTTGGCTGAGGCTTTGGCTGCTCTTTTGCGCCAAATGCATAGTTTATACCTGCTAGTAGCGCCAAATTGCTATCCCATCTTCTGTCATTCTCTTTTAGCATATAAACAGTTTCAAGTTTAAGAGCGATGTTGTCCGTAAAAGGAATTTTTGCTCCAACACCTGCATCTAAGAACATACTGTCCTCGTTTCCTGCTGCGTGATCTCTTAGAGTCTCATAACCGATACCCATTTTTGTAATAGGATTGAAAAGTCCTGCAACCGAGCCATACTCATGAACGCCGTTGAGTGCTATGCGGAAAAGATCAGTCTCAAGGTTTGAGTTTTCATAATCTGCCTCACTGTATAAAATGCTAAGCTCTGGGCTTATAAGCGAATTGCATCCGTTGTACTGAAAAGCAGCTCCGCTTAAAATCTGGTTTTCTAAGCCAAGGTTACCCTCTGCTATGTTGTACCCAAACTGCGGAGTTATTTCGTAGTCATACTCTGATGCAAGAAGCATACTGCTTAGCAAAATAGCCGGAACAAATAATAATTTTTTCATTTATTATCCTTTTTTATAATATAATGGAATTTTACCTATAATTGTCTTAAAAGCAAACTAATATAGATAAGTTAGTTAATAAATTTTATTTATCTAGGATCCGCAATATAGCCTTTAATTGCGGATATTGCAGCTACTGCCGAGTTTGCCAGATATACTTTTGAGCTTCTTGAACCCATACGACCCACAAAGTTGCGGTTTGTCGTCGCTACGGCAACTTCATTGTCGCCTAAAATTCCCATATATCCGCCAAGGCATGCTCCGCAAGTCGGATTGCTTACAACCCCACCTGCATCTACGATTATGTCTATATAACCGAGTTTTGTTGCTTCTCTTAAAATCTTTTGTGTTCCGGGAGTTACAATCAGCCTTACATCGGGATGAACTTTTTTATCTTTTAGTATTTCTGCTGCCACTTTAAGATCGCTCAGTCTGCCGTTTGTGCAGCTTCCTATAAATGCCTGATCTATTTTTATATTATCTTGTACGGCTTGCATTACGCTATGACCGTTTGATGGTAAAAATGGATATGCAATGACTGGATCTAGTTTTGCAACATCTATATCAAGAGTCATAACATAAGTTGCATCCGCATCAGAGTAGTGTATCTTAGGCTCTCTTGCCAATGTCTTGTCGCTTAGAAACTCTTTTGTTATTTCGTCGTATGCAACGATTCCGCTTTTTGCTCCTGCTTCAATAGCCATATTGCACATTGAAAATCTATCGTCCATGGTAAGATGCTCAATTGTACTTCCCGTAAACTCCAGAGTTCTGTAAAGTGCGCCGTCCACCCCAATCATGCGGATAATCTCTAGTATAATATCTTTTCCGGTGGTGTATTTTCCGGGTTTTCCGCTAAGATTTACTTTTATAGACTCAGGAACTTTAAACCAGTTCCCGCCTGTTACCATCGCAAACGCTAGGTCGGTTGAACCCATACCCGTTGAAAATGCCCCGAGTGCCCCGTGAGTACATGTGTGACTATCAGCACCGATGATGACATCACCCGGTACTACAAGCCCTTTTTCAGGTAAAAGAGCGTGTTCTATCCCCATGTCTTTTTCATCAAAAAAGTTTTTCATATTGTGTTTTTTTGCAAAATCGCGGCTTATTCTAGCTTGATTTGCGCTTGCTATATCTTTTGCGGGGATAAAGTGATCTAGAACTATCGAAAAGCTATCCGGATTTGCCAGTTTTGTAGCACCGCTCTCTTCAAAAGCTTTGATAGAGATAGGCGTAGTTATGTCATTTCCGATGACCATATCGATAGGTGAGCGTACTATCTCTCCGGCATAGACGGTATGTCCTACATGCTCTGAGAATATTTTTTCGGTTATAGTTTGTCCCATACTAATTTTAATTTCCTTTATTTATAGCTCTTTTTAAACTCAAATTGTACCATTTTAAGGTTAAGAGTTATTTGAAGCGCTCAAGCAAAACCATGCATTCGCCTATATCAAAACTCTCTATGGCATATGATAGTTTTGTAGAAATGTTGATAAAATATGTATTTTTACTTTTTTTACCGCAATCATAAAGTTTTTCTGCAAAATCTGCAATAAGCTGCATATCACCTTGTTTTTTGGCATTTATAAGCAATGTATTTAGTTCTGGGCAGAGTGCAAGATAGTCATTTAGCACAATATTTACATCCTCAAAAGCTATTTCTTGTGTGCTACTGTTCTTAACTGGGATTAAATGACATTTGAGAAACTTACTAATACTAAAGAGAAGTTTTTTCTCTTTGATCGGTTTTTGTAAAAAATCATCAAAAATAGCGTTTTTATCGCTTTCTAAACCAAAAGCTACAGATGCAGTAAGCGCAATAATAGGTAAGTTGGTTGCAAAACTTCTTATTTCTTGCGTTGCTTCATAGCCATTTTTATTTGGCATTTGAATATCCATAAGAACCAAATCTATACTTTTTTCTCTTATGGCATTGATAGCTTCTTGTCCATCTTTAGCTTCAATAATTTCAAGAGATGTCGTTGCAAGGTATTCTTTAACAAGCTGTCGGTTTAGATCTATATCATCAACAACTAAAATAGTCGCTTTTTCAAAAACTATTTCTTGGTTTTCATGTTCTTGAGATATTGTAATCGAATTACCTATTTGGATATTCGGTAAAATAATTCTAAAAATCGTACCGATATTTTTTTGACTCTTTAATACGATTGTGCCGTTCATAAGTTCAACCAGTTTTTTAACAATGGCTAGCCCAAGACCTGTGCCACCGTATGTTTTGTTGCTTTGGTTGCTGTGTTGGGTAAAAGAGTCAAATATTCGTTCTTGCTCGCTTAATTCTATACCTATGCCGCTGTCTTCTACTTCTAAATAAAGAGAGATTTTATTTTGATCTTTGTACGAGGATGCACTGATTTTTAGCGTTACATACCCCTCCTTTGTAAATTTTATAGCATTAGTTACAAGGTTAAAGAGAATCTGCCTTAGGCGTATTTCATCAAGTATAAGCGACTTTGGAACGGTTTCATCTATTGTAACATTAAGTTTAAGAGCCTTTTCTTTCGTTTTATGGCTAAATATATTTTGTATCTCGTTTGCGATAGCTCTCACATCTGTTTCAATAAGTTCAAGCTCAAGTTTTCCTGCCTCTACTTTTGAGATATCTAAAATATCATTAATAAGAGCAAGTAAAATTTTTGAACTATCTTGAACGGATTTAATATAGCTTTTATTGATATGATCGGTAATGTTTTTGTCTAAAAGATCTGTAAAACCTATAATAGCATTCATAGGAGTTCTTATTTCGTGGGACATATTTGCTAAAAAGATCGATTTCATACTGTTTGCATAGTCAGCCTCTTGTTTTGCTGTTTGTAGCTCCAGCGTTCTAATATCTACTATATCCTCTAAGTTTTTATTGACCGAGGCAAGAGCATTTTTGGTTCTATAGAGCTCTTTTTCTGTCTTGTCCATATTTTGCACTATTACGGAGAGAACAAACCACTCAAAAATAACGAATGCGGCATGCAGCAGAACAATATCCATACCGCAACCATAGTTAAAGACAATAATAGGCATATCAAAAATATGAATATTTAAATCTTGTAGATAATTAAAAATTAGGTGATGTAAAATAATAAAAATGGCGCCTACGGAAATAACTTTATGATCTTTATAAATAACAAGAAAAGAGAGTGCCACAAAGATATGAAAATGCATCTCAATTCTTCCAAAACTTTGTTGGATCATAATAATAGAGAATGTAAGAAGTACTAAAGAGGTAATATATTTGTATAATTGTGTTTGTTTAAGAGATTTGTATGCAATATAAGAAAATAGATAGAGTATCCCACCTCCGATAAATCCTAAGATATAGGTGTCAAAAAGATATGCACTAAGTGTTGAAGTAATAATCCAATGAATAAAAATAAGCTTAAGCATAAAAATATCATCGAAAACTCCACTAGAAGTTGTTTGCGAAGGATTATTGTTCATTTAGTAACTCCTTAATATCAATTTGTATTTGTTTGAAATCATAAGGGTAAGCGTTATATACAAATTTTATGATTTTTTTATCGGATTTTTTTTGCACCATATAAAGAGCGGCAGTATGGTCAAACTCTGTTTTATCGTTTATTGAAGGTGCGAAATAGACATTAAATGCTTTAGTATATTCTCTCCTAATATCTGCATCTAGATAGATTCCTTTAAAATCTTCATGAAAAAATGTAGCAAATCTATCGGGAAGAGTTGTGTCTTGCGGTGTTGAGATATCAATAAACTCAACGCCTATTTTGTTTTTTAAATTTGTATCAAGTGTATTGTAAAATGTTTGTAGTGAATGAAGTCTAGGGGTGCAAATATCTCTGCAACCAGAATAGCCAAAAAAAATAAACTTAATTTCTTTTTCATCATTTAAAATTAGCGGAAGATCAATTTCTTTGTCAAGCGCTATTTTTGAAATATTGTTAGTAGTAAATGTCGGGAGAATTACTACAAATCCGGAAAAAAAGATTACCCCCGCAAATATGGAAAAAATATAAACTCTCTTAAGCATCTATTTGTTATAAAAATTTTTGATATCGATAATTTCATTCATATTTTCAATTAGCAAATCAACAAGTCTAGGTTCAAAAGCTTTCCCTCGTTCGCTTTTTATAAACTCTAATGTTTCTTCTATGCTCCAAGCTTTTTTATAAATTCTATCATGAGTTAGTGCATCAAATACATCGCTAATTGCAGTTATACGACCAAAGATATGGATATCTTCACCGCTAAGCCCTCTTGGATATCCAGTGCCATCCCATTTTTCATGATGTGTATATGCTATGAGAGCAGATGTCTGTAAAAGATGGTGTGTTGATTTATTAAATATTTCCCAACCATATAAAGTGTGTTTTTTCATAATTTCAAACTCTTCATTTGTAAGAGCACTCGGCTTAAGAAGTATAGCATCAGGGATGACAACTTTACCAATGTCATGCATAGGAGATGCCATTTTAAGTAGTTCTATCTCTTCTGATGAGCAGCCATATGCTTTTGCCAGTACTTCACCAAAGAGAGCAACTCTTGTAACATGATCACCTGTTTCTTTGCTTCTTTTTTCGCCAAGCTCACCAAGCGTAGAGATAACTTCTTTTTGTGTAGCTATAATATCATCTCGTAAAAGAATCTCTTTTGTCATATCGGTACGAACACTTATATATTCAATGATATCTCCGTTTTGATCGAGAATTGGCATGATAGTGGCCTCAAAGTGGTAACAACTACCGTCTTTTGCTCTATTTTTAATAACTCCGTTCCAAATTTTTTTACTTTTTATAGTATCCCATAACTCTTTGTATACAGAGCTATCAACATCTGGACTTCTAAAAATATTATGATTTTTTCCTAAAAGCTCCTCTTTTGTATATTTTGAGAGTTTACAAAAATTATCATTGACATAGGTAATATTGCCTTCTAAATCTGATTTAGAAACGCTTGAACTCATATCTACGACAAGTTTATATTGCTGCAATAGCGTATTTGCTTCATCAACTTCATACTGGAGCCTTTCTTTTGCACAAAAGAGCTCTATATGAGTTTTAACTCTATGCAGTAGCTCCGTTTCATTGAAAGGTTTTGTAATATAATCTTCCCCGCCGCATTCAAAACTCTTTTTAATGCTATCCTTATTAGTATTTGCAGATAAAAAGATAATAGGTGTTTTTTTTGTTCGTTCATTACTTTTTATCATTTTTGCGGTTTCATAGCCGTCCATTCCTGGCATATTGATATCAAGAAGTATAAGAGCATATTCTCTTAGTTCTAATTGTTCAATTGCATGTTCCCCGCTTGTTGCAAAAAAAATTGTATATAATCCGCTTGATTTAAGAATATTGGCAGCAAGTTGTATATTTTTTAGATTGTCATCAACAATTAAGACATTACGAGGTTTGTTAAGTATTACCATCAGCCCTTCTTTGCTTTTATCTTGAGTGTTTTTATAGATTATACCATTAACTATCTATAAAATAAACAACATATTGGCTGTTATTATCTGTTATTATCTGTATATTTGATATAATTGTGTAAAAAGTAAACAATGCAAAATAGTTATAAAAGAGTCGATGCTCATCTCTCAAGTCTTGGTTATTGTTCAAGAAGTGAGATAAAAAAGTTTCTAAAGATGTTTAGTGTATGTATTGACGGGCAAAGAATTTTTGATGGCTCAATAAAAGCTCATCACAACCAAATTACGGTAGAAAATGAAGCATTAGACCCGCAAACACTTACTCTTTTGATGAATAAACCATCAAGTTATGTTTGTTCGCATAGCGACAACGGAAAACTCATATACTCACTCTTACCTATGCGCTATCAAAGAAGAAATCCCCAAATATCAACCATCGGAAGACTTGATGCCGATACTACGGGCGCTATTTTGCTAACGGATGACGGAGAGATAAATCATAGGCTCACAAGCCCAAAAAGCAGTGTAAAAAAAATATATGAAGTAACTCTTGCAGAGCCTCTTAAGGGGGATGAGAGCACTATTTTTGCAAGCGGAGAACTTTTATTGAGAGGCGAAAAAAAGCCTCTTTTGGCAGCAAAAATGGAAGTGACAACTCCGACTCTAGTTAAGCTGGAGATTTGTGAAGGAAGATATCATCAGGTAAAAAGAATGTTTGGTGCGGTAGGAAATAGAGTAGTTGCTCTTCATAGGGTAAGTTTTGGAGATTTTAAGATTGATGATTTGGCATTTGGCGAGTATAAAATTGTATAAACCTTAAATAATATATAATCACAGGTTGGCTTAAGCATAACATAATAACAAAACGATTATTATTACAGAATAAAAACAAGACAATTTTTGTCTTAATTAAACAGTTAAGATAAAATTTAATAAGGTAGAGTATGCAGGTTTATTTAGATAATAATGCTACGACAATGGTAGATCCGTTAGTTGTAGAAGCGATGCAACCGTTTTTTAGTGAGATTTACGGCAATCCTAGTTCATTGCATAAATTTGGAACGGCATCACATCCATCAATAAGTAAAGCGATAGATCAAGTCTATAAAGCACTAAATGCGAGCGATAGTGATGATATAATATTTACTTCGTGTGCAACCGAGTCAAATAATTGGGTTTTAAAGTCGGTATTTAACGATTTGATAGTAAACGGTGATAAAAACCACATTATAACAACCGAAGTAGAACATCCATCTGTTTTGGCAACATGCAAGGCACTCGAGAGAGAGGGCGCTAAAGTAACATATTTGCCTGTAAATTCTCAAGGGATTGTAGAAGCTCATATAGTTAGAAGTTTTATAACGGATAAAACCGCGTTAGTATCTATTATGTGGGCGTCAAATGAAACGGGAATGATTTTTCCAATAAAAGAGATTGGGCAGATTTGTAAGGAAAAAGGTGTTTTATTTCACTCAGACGGTGTTCAAGCCGTAGGTAAGATACCTGTGGATTTACAAGAGGTTCATGTTGACTTTTTGTCTATGTCTGCACATAAGTTTCATGGGCCAAAAGGCATAGGCGCGCTATATATAAAAAATTCTCAACCGCTTTCACCGCTTTTACACGGAGGAGAGCAGATGGGTGGACGCCGCTCCGGTACTCTTAATGTTCCTTATATAGTTGCAATGGGTAAAGCAATAGAACTTGCAACGACAAATATAGAAGAAAAAATGGCATCAATTAGAGCAAAAAGAGATCGTCTTGAGGATGCTCTTTTGAAGCTTAGCGATACTTTTGTTGTAGGCGATAGAAAAAATCGTACCCCAAACACCATTCTTATCTCCATTAGGGGCGTTGAGGGTGAAGGTATGCTTTGGGATTTAAACAAAAACCTCATAGGTGCTTCAACAGGCTCTGCATGTGCGAGCGAAGATCTTCAGGCAAATACCGTAATGCTTGCTATCGGAGCCGATAGTGAGCTTGCGCATACGGGTATCCGTTTGAGCCTTAGCCGTTTTACTACCGATGAAGAGATAGAATATACTATAGAGCATTTTACAAAAGCCGTACAAAGATTAAGAAGTATCTCAAGCTCATATGCAAAAGTAGGACCTACCCCGGGCGGAGAAGTAAAAGAGTGTGAACTACACCATTAATTGCAAAGCAATTAATAGCACCTATTTTAATATGGTCCGCAAAAGGAATTAATTCCTTTTGCTTCGCTAGCCGCTATGGCTACTAAAGCTAACTCCTTGCGGAGTAGATAAAAGTTATAAATTTATAAAATAAATTAAAGGAAAATATTATGGCAAAGAATGACTTACTTGGTGCATCTTTATGGGATGCATACTCAAATAAAGTAACAACTTTGATGAACAACCCAAATCATCAAGGTGAAATAACACCCGAACAAGTAGAAAAAAATGGAAATAAACTTGTAGTTGCAGATTACGGCGCAGAGAGCTGTGGTGATGCGGTTAGATTATATTGGGAAGTTGACCCAAAAACAGATATTATCGTAAACTCTAAGTTTAAGAGTTTTGGATGCGGCACGGCAATAGCAAGTTCAGACATCATGACTGAGCTTTGTATCGGTAAAACCGTCAAAGAAGCCGTGAAGATAACAAACATAGATGTTGAGTTTGCACTAAGAGACCATCCTGATGTTCCTGCAGTTCCGCCTCAAAAGATGCACTGCTCTGTTATGGCATATGATGTTATCAAAAAAGCGGCTTCACTCTATTTAGGCGTAGAGGCAGAGAGCTTTGAAGATGAGATAATCGTTTGCGAATGTGCAAGGGTAAGTCTTAGAACTATTCAAGAGGTTATCAGGTTAAACGACTTAACAACCGTTGAACAGATAACAGACTATACAAAAGCCGGAGGTTTTTGTAAGAGCTGTATAAAACCGGGCGGGCACGAGAAGAGAGAATATTATCTTGTTGATATTTTAAGAGATACTCGAAGAGAGATGGATGAAGAGAAGATGAAAGCAGCTGCAGATGCAGGTTCAAAGGCAAGTTTTGAAGCTATGACGCTTGTACAGCAAATCAAAGCTATTGATGCCGTAATTGATGAAAATGTTAGACAGTTTTTGATAATGGACGGGGGTAATATGGAAGTTATCGATGTAAAGCCAAGCCCTGAGTATATAGATGTTTATATAAGATATTTAGGAGCATGTAACGGATGTGCGTCTTCTGCAACGGGAACACTTTACGCTATCGAAGCGACGCTAAAAGAGAAACTATCTAAAAAAATAAGAGTTTTACCTATATAACAGATGTTACGCAATAAAACGAACTCAACTGTTTTATTGTCAGGGACAAATTGTCCCTAATTATGGGCGTACAAGCGGCGAATTTTCGCCCATGTACTCTACATCTAAAACTGCAATCTCACACTCAAGCCAAATTTTAAATGCAGCATAAACTCTACTTTGAGCCTCTTTTATCAAAAAAATCGCATCATCAAATGCCCCATTTCCCACATTTACTAAAAAATTTGCATGCTGTGAGCTAAACTCCATACCGCCTACTCTAAACCCCTTTAGCCCGACTGCTTCGATTAGCCTTCCTGCGTAGTCTCCCTTAGGGTTTTTAAAACAGCTTCCCGCACTCGGCAATGATGGTTGGTTGGAGCGCATTGTTTTAAAGATATCGACTTTTGCTTCGTCAAATCCATATTTAAGCTCAAATGTGGCTTCTAGTATAGGAGAGGTTATATTTGTATATCTGTACCCATGCTCTATATCTTTTTTTTCTATTTCCGCATTAGCAGTTTTTACAAAAATAAGCGTGTTAAATATTTCATACTCTTTTAAGCCTGCATTCATGTAAACAAGCCCGCCGAGTGTTCCGGGCAGATGTGATAAAAACTCAAAATTTGCGATGTTATGTTTTTTGCAAAAGGAAAATATCTTGCCTGATGGCGTTGCCGCACCGATTTTTAGAGTGTTATTTTCTATTTTGATATAGTCAAATTTCTTGCTTAGTTTTGCTAAAATAGGAGGGTTATTGCCTATTAAAATATTGTTGCAAGCACCTACGATAAAAGCATTCTTAGGTATAGCCTGAGCATCATCAATCATATCAACGCTAAACTTGCCTCCAATTTTAAAAGAGGAAAATTTTGAAAAGTCTATAATTTTTTTACGCATTACTCTACAAAAGACGGAATCATATTGAAAATATTTAGTGAAAAGTCGGTCATAGAGTTAAGCATCCAAGGCATAGTTAAAATAATGATAATGACAACACCGATTATCTTAGGTATAAAGCTAAGAGTCATTTCGTTTATTTGCGTTGTTGCCTGAAAGATACTTACCGCCAAACCTACAAACATACCGACTAAGAGAGCAGGGAGCGCTAAAAGCAGGGCGATTTTAAAAGTTTCAATTCCAAGCTCAATGAGTTTTGCTTCCACTATGAGTTCCTAATAACTTTGTATTCTGAGGGTATGGTAAAATCTTCAGCTTTGATAAGCGTGTCGTAAAAGCCGTGTTTGTATCCAATCTCAAAAAGCTTATCTATTGCTTTGTACTGAATAGGGCTAAGTGAGATAGAGTCATCATTTGCATAAAGTTCTAGATATTTATCGAGTGTCGGTGCGTCAATGCGCACTAAGTTTCTCTCTAGGAGCATTTGCGATAGCTTATATTTATGTTCTCTGGCAATTTTTACGGCTTTTGTAAGAGTTTCTTCATATACTATTGCCTTGTTAAGCGGGATTGAACGAATAATTGCCATTCCGCCCAGAGGAAGAGGCAAACCGCCGCCGGATAACTCTCTCCAGATATCCCACATCTCCTTTTCAACTTCAAGCTCTGAACTATATGTAAGAATACTCTCGTGAATAAGCACGCCTGCATCTACACTTCCGTTTAAAACAGCCTCTTCTATCTCCAAAAAATTCATATAGACAACTTTGGCGTTAGGATAGGCTATGCGAAAAAGCATAGCATTGGTAGTATGCTTTCCGCTAAGGGCAACTTTGAAGTTTTTCTTTAGTTTGGCATCTTTTTTTTTGATAATTTTTGGTCCATAACCCTCTCCAAAACTAACAGCAGTTTTTAATAACGCATAATTTTCCCTAATTAGAGGATATAGAGCAAAACTGATTGCAGCTATCTCATATTCGGAGTTTAGAGCGGCTTCATTGAGTGTTTGTATATCTAGGGCAATATTTTCAAAACCGATATTTTGCATACCGACCCATCCAAACTTGATAGCATAGTACATAAAAATATCATCTGCATCCGGAGAGTGTGCAATAAGGGTTTTTTTCAAATTATCTGCCTGTGTCCATAGAGATTAGGGTTTTTAGAGACACCCTTGAAAATATAAACTAAATTTTAACCAAATAAGGATAAAATCTCACTAATTTTATATGGAAATTTCTATATAAAAAATATGTCAATTTGCAATATTTTTATACAGATATAAAAAAATGACATATAATTGAGTCTAAATTTAAAGAAAGTGAGCCATCTATGGACGCAAATAAACAAAAATCATTAGACTTAGCATTAAAACAGATAGATAAGGCATTTGGCAAGGGTGCTCTTATGAGACTCGGCGATAAAGAAATTGTACCGATTGAGTCCATCAGCACGGGTTCACTCGGACTTGATTTGGCACTTGGCATAGGTGGAGTTCCAAAAGGTAGAATTATTGAGATTTACGGACCTGAGAGTTCAGGAAAAACTACTTTAGCACTTCAAATAACGGCAGAGTGCCAAAAAGCAGGCGGAGTTTGTGCATTTATTGATGCAGAACATGCTCTTGATATTGCTTATGCTAAAAATTTGGGCGTAGATGTTAGTAATTTGCTTGTTTCTCAACCCGATTACGGTGAGCAGGCGCTTGATATAGTAGAAACTATTGCAAGAAGCGGTGCAGTTGACCTTATAGTTATAGATTCCGTTGCGGCACTTACGCCAAAATCCGAGATAGAAGGTGAAATGTCGGATCAAAATGTAGGCGTTCAGGCAAGGCTTATGTCAAAGGCGCTTCGTAAGTTGACTGGTGTTTTACATAAAATGAACTGTACTGTTATTTTTATAAACCAGATTCGTATGAAGATAGGTATGATGGGCTATGGTTCGCCTGAGACTACTACCGGTGGAAATGCTCTAAAGTTTTATGCTTCAGTTCGTATTGATGTAAGACGGGTGGCATCACTCAAGCAAGGTGAGAGCCAAATCGGTAACCGCGTAAAAGCGAAAGTCATAAAAAATAAAGTTGCACCGCCATTTCGCCAAGCCGAGTTTGATATAATGTTCGGTGAGGGAATCTCCAAAGAGGGTGAACTCGTTGATTATGGTGTTAAATTAGATATTATAGATAAAAGCGGTGCTTGGTTCTCTTACAATGAGACAAAACTTGGACAAGGGCGTGAAAATGCCAAAGCAAAGTTTGTTGAAGAACCGGCATTGGCTAGAGAGATAGAAGAAAAAATTAAAATAGCCATAGGGTTAAACAATCTTATAACTATGGATTCAGATGAAATAAGTGAGGTAGATGAATAATGTTTATAGACAATGTAAGTGCAATTGAGATAATGGATTCTCGCGGAAACCCGACTGTAAAAGCTACGGTAGAACTAAGTGATGGAACAAAAGAGAGTGCGATAGTGCCATCAGGCGCAAGTACTGGAAAAAGAGAAGCACTAGAGCTTCGTGACGGCGGAAGTAGATATATGGGCAAAGGCGTGCTAAAAGCGGTAGAAAATGTAAATACGCAAATTGCCGATGTGCTTATTGGGCTCTCGCCTTTTAATCAAGCAGTTATAGATGCAACGATGAAAGAGCTTGACGGAACGCCTAACTACTCAAATTTGGGTGCTAATGCAGTTTTAGGCGTATCTATGGCTGTGGCTCGTGCAGCTGCAAAGAGTTTGGGTGTTCCGCTTTATCGTTATTTAGGCGGCGCAAACGCTATGGTTGTGCCTACTCCTATGCTAAACATCATTAACGGTGGAAGCCATGCAGATAATTCGGTAGATTTTCAAGAGTATATGATTATGCCTGTAGGTTTTGACGATTTTGCAACGGCTCTTCAAGCAAGCGCGGAAGTGTATCATAATCTAAAAGCTATCCTAAAAGCTAAAAAGCACAATACTGCTTTAGGCGATGAAGGCGGTTTTGCACCTGATCTTAGCTCAAACGAAGAGCCTATTCAAGTTATAATGCAAGCAATAGAAAAAGCAGGCTATAAGGCTGGAGAGCAGATGGCAATAGCGCTAGATGTTGCAGCAAGTGAGCTAGTGGTTGAGGGCGGATACAGGTTGGAGAGTGAAAACAGAACCGTGACTTCTGCACAGTTGGTAGATTACTATGTAGATCTATGTTCAAAATACCCTATAGTTTCTATTGAGGATGGTCTTAGCGAAGATGATTGGGACGGTTGGAAGTTGTTGACTGAAAAACTTGGCTCTAAAGTACAACTTGTAGGTGATGATCTGTTTGTTACAAATGCGGCTATTTTAAATGAGGGAATAGAAAAAGGCATAGCAAATGCGATTCTTATAAAACCAAATCAAATTGGTTCCGTAAGTGAAACGATGCTTACTGTTCGCCTTGCACAAAGAAATGGCTATAGATGTATAATGAGCCATCGTTCAGGTGAGAGCGAAGATGCATTTATAGCAGATTTTGCAGTAGCGCTTAACTGTGGAGAGATAAAAACAGGCTCAACTGCAAGAGGCGAGAGAACTGCAAAATATAACCGTCTTTTAGAGATAGAGAATGAAGTAGTTTACGGAGAGTATTTAGGCTCTAAACTCTTTAAATAAAAGATAAAATAATGGACAAGAAAGAGCTTTATGAAGAGATAGACAATACCGATGGGTTTACTCAAAAGTATTTTGGCATATCTTTAGTAAAGTTTTTGCTTCTCATCTGTATGGTGTTTGGTGTGGGTGTCTATTTGGGGTTATTGCTTTACGGTACTAATTCTATAGAAATATTATTAGGACTTCAAGAGTACCAAGAGTATTTGCAAAATGAAATTGCAAGGCTTAAAACTGAGAATGCGGATTTGCAAAGAGAGTATTTTGAACTTAAGGAACTCTCGGCAAAATAGCTAAATCTTGCTATAATACATACAAATAAAAGTAGGAGTTTGTGGTTGAGTAAAATTTATTTTCTCTTTTTTTTGCTGCTTCTAAGCCTAAATGCACGCGAAAACCCATTTTTTCCTATAGAAGGTGAAAAAGATATAACAGTTACCTCAAATGAAAATATGGAAAAAACTCCACTAAAAAAAGTTCCTATAAATCTCCCATCGCAAGCAAGAGTAGTACAAAAGGTAACTCTTGAGTATAAAAATCTTGATGGCTCCATTGAGAGTAAAAGCGTATCGCTTGACAATAAAATAGATTGGCATATGCCTGTTTATCTCTCTCAAAACGGCGTTAAGGAAGAGATTGTTATTGAAGAAAACAGTACAAAAGAAAAAGTAACTCAAAAAACAAAAAACATTCAAGAGGATAGAAGCTCACAATTTGCGGAGATAGCTTCTACGCCGTTTATAAGATTTTTGTCAAGCAAAAATAAGATACAAGTTTTTACAAAACACAAATTATTAAGAGATTTCATACTTGTAAACCCGCATAGAATAGTTCTTGATTTTGAGAGTGATGCAGATGTGAAAAATTATACTATCAAAGGTACTAAAATTATCGTTCAAGAGATTCGTATAGGAAATCATAAAGGGTATTTTAGAGCAGTAATTGAGCTTGACGGTAAATATAGATATAAAAAGAGTGAAATCTCAGGTGGCTATGAATTTAAACTTCTGTAGCTCTAAAAGTAGTAGTTTAAACTTACTCTAAAAAGATCTTCGTTGTATTTATGCTCTTTTAAAAATCTATTTCTATAATCATATTCAAACCTTATTTGCGTGTTTTGTGATGTTCTGAAGTTTTGAGATAGATTATAAATATTTTGGTTATCGCCACTGTCATATAGCCTGTTTGTATATTCAAACTTTGTACTCATTATGTCGTATTTATCTATAACAAATCCTACGCTTCCGCCAATAGCTGTTTTTGCTCCTTTATCTATATAAAAAAGCGGATCAGCCATAATATATGCATAACCAAGCTCATTTCCCCAGCTAAAACCTGCTCCTACCGTTCCGCTAAAGAGAGCTTCATCTCTTAGCATATTTCTATCCCACCCAAGCTTAGTTCTCCAAGAGAGCATATCAAAAAAGCTGCTTTGCTGTGCTATGGAAGCAATTGAGATAAGTGTTGCTTTTTGAATTTTAGTTTGATTTTTATAGTGAAGTAGTTCAAAATCTAAAAATTCTATCTGGGTTCCTCTCATATAGCCATAATTGCTATCGCTCAAGTCATGGTATGCAGGGCGAATTCCTAGATATGTTGCAGCATCACCGTCTTTGATACCGGTACCAAATGATGTTTTTACTGCTCTATGGCCATCTATTGGGTTATTTGGTGTTGTTATATATAGAGACTCTCCTTTTTTTAGAGAAGCTCTAGCTTTTGATAGCTCATGAAAAAGAGTCAGATAGCGTTCTTTTGGTATTTTTCCTTTACTTAGATTGTACTCAAGAAGTTCTATAGATGCCTCTAAAATATATCTTTTTTGCTGTATATCAATATCTTTATCGTTAACTATAGATTCAATCTCAGCCTCTGAGTGTATCAATTTTGCAGGAATATCTATATATTTTTCATCTATTTTCTTTTCATATGCCAATAAAATAGTTCTTTTTGAGGGCCTGTAAAATCTATTTTTTATGATACCCTCTTCATTTGCGGCATGAACGCTCTCAAAAGGGATAACTTGATAATTAAAATAGTCTCTTAAATGCAAAGTCGGTCTTGCAACTTCTAAAAACCAGAGCATATTATAAGAGCAGTTTTCCGTAAAAAAATAGTAGTATGAAAGCGTATCGTTAAGCTCCCATATGTGCTGTAGCATCCTTTTAATCTCATTTTCATTCAGATCTAAATCATACTCCCAAATATCCCTTTGTTCGCTGTCTCTATACTCTTTAAGCTTATCGTAGTACGGTAACATAGAGTATTTTCCGCTGTAACCGCCAAAAAGTCCTTTAATGGCAAAAATAACGGCATTCTCGGTATCGGGATTGGCATCTGCGGCATAATTGACCGCATAAGAGAGAAGCTTTGAATTGTATGCAGAGTTTATGCGTAAAAAAGTATGTCCAAACATAGAAGCAGGAGAGTTTATATGAGCCGCAGGAAAGACAAGGGTAACTGATTTTGGGTTTAATCTTTGAACTATTGCATCATACTCTTTGCATTCAACCGTTGGGAGCTCTTTTATATCTAATTCTTGAGCAAGCCAAGCTTTTCTGGCAGGGAATTTGCAAGCAGTTGAATTATCGTCAAATCTTGTCTCATTTAATAGTGCATCAATAGTTGCATTAAGCTCGCTTAGCGCATCTATCTTACCCTTTGGCGCCAAAAAAAATCTCTCATCGTCAATCTCGCTTTCTTTATTTTGCATATGCAGCAGTAGTTTCCAGTATCTTGAGTCGGAGAGGACTTTTTCTTGTGCTTTTTGTTTATAAAAATATGCTTGTGAAGAGCCGCAGAGCGAAGTTAAAAAAAATGCTAGAGATAAAAAAATTTTTACTAAAATGCTAATTTCCTATTGTAAGAGCCAATCAAACGAAAAAAAATCCGTTTGATTGAGTATTAATTTAGAGAGTTGTAGAGATGTTATCTAGTACATCAGCCATTTTTGCATCTTGGCTTGTGTAGATTTTGTTGTAGTTTTCTTGTAATGAAACAAAAAATGCAGCTTTGTCTGAAACTTCAAGAAGTTCTGCTAAAGTATCTAACGCTTCACCTTCTCCTCTTGCTATCTCTTTTGCAAGTTGATCCATATTTGAAGCAACAAACTCTTCAGTTTGTTTATTCATAACAAACTGAGTTTTTTTACAATTAAGAGTTCCGGAAGTTATACCGAAAGTTTGGTTTCCGAAAGTACCGTTAGTTGTAGCTTGAAGTGCAAGCATTACAGCCGTTGAATCATCTTTGATGATAAGAGAGCCAAGACCACAACCTGTTTGGTTATTTACATTTGCCGCTAAAGACGAACTAAGTGCTACTATTGCCGCTAAACTTACTAAAATTTTTTTCATCTAACTATTCCTTAGGTTAAGATGCGACAATTGTAAGATTAATTAGCTTAAGCCAAAATTAGTTTAAATCCTCATCTCTCCAATATTTTGTGCCTTGAACCGTAGCTTGAAGCGCTAAGCCGTTTTGCGTTAGCTTATATAGCGTAACTCCGGGTGCTACCGTTACGGCTCCTCCTAGAGAACCGCCGCTCTCTTCATACTTTGCGGCAGCATCGGCTTGTGCGTTTGCCTCCCATCCGGAGTTAATAAAGTTTTCATAAGCTTTTTTATTTTCAAACAAAAATACGGCTCTAAAATCTTTTGCTCCAAGCCCCAAACCTAACCCTCCTGATGCCATATTCATATAAGTATTTACGCCTGTTCTGTTGTTATGAACCAACCCTTTGCCTCCTTCTGCCGAAAAAAGTATAAGATTAACGCCTACATTACTAAAAGTAGCATATCCGTATGACTTAAGCACTTCATTTTTTGATTCGGGAGCATATTTATAGAGTAACTCCAATGTTTCATGATTTGTTTTTATTCTAAGCATTCTCTCTTGTTGAATCTCTTCTCTTTGCTCTTTTTTTGTTTTATCTGACCAAAAACCGGAGAACATTAAAATTACTAAAAATAACGATAAAAAAAGTTTAATATTTTTCATTTGCACCACCCTTCTTGTTTATAATAATATCATATTTTAAGGCATAATAACGCATCTGATTTTCTAAGGATAAGAATGTTGAAATATATCGTACTTTTGTTTTTAGCGTTGTTGAGCGTAGAAGCAAACGAGGCTTTGGAGGCTTTTAAAAATAAGGATTATGCAAGAGCTTTTAAGCTCTATGAAAAGAGTGCGCAAGATGGGGATGCTCAGTCTCAGAGTGCGCTTAGCTATTTGTATGCAAATGGGCTTGGGGTGCAAAAAGATGCTAAAAAATCTTTTGAATGGCTCAAAAAAGCGGCGGACGCAAACTATTCACCGGCGCAATATGATTTGGGTATGAACTATTTGACTGGAAGCAACATAGAAAAAGATAGTAAAAAAGCTTTTGAGTATTTGGATAAA
>JAUPKZ010000092.1 GCA_030837195.1 Campylobacterota bacterium | reverse complement strand
TGCAACTGCGATGGGAAGTAGTTCAAGTTTATATTTATCCCACTGTATTGTCCCTTCACCAGTAGTAACTGCAATTTTTGAAAAATACCATTCAGTAATCTTTGAATTTAGTACTGCCAAGAGATATTTGATATTCTTACCAGTCATAATAAATATCTTTTGATTCGTAAAAATACCACTTTCATCGTATACGAATTTTGGCTTATCCGATAATTGTCCCCACATGATTTTTGGTTTTTCAAAATCTGCAAGATATGCACAATTACGCAAATTATAAGGTGTTTTTCCCTTATCTCCTCGTTTTTCTAATTGTGGATAATAACCATCAAGATGGGTTTTGATAATTGGATATTCGTCTATATTTATTGGTGGGTTATTATGCACATTAATTAACCAAAAACCTGCATAGTTGATAGCATATTTTTGCACATCCCGCCCACGAATAAGCGGTTTTATAATCTCTGCATTTTTACTATCTTGAGCGATTAGCTCCTCTTTTTTAGCCGTGTCTATGATAAATGCTTCATTAAATCCAGTTTTAATTCCATAGCTTATTGAAATATCCCACTCTTTAAGCAGTTTGCCTTTGCTCTCTATTTTTTTCATAAGAAGCGTATCTTCGTCATTGCCATCGGCATTTGCAATCATCTCATTTAAACTATTCGGCGTGGCGTTTTTGATGTCAAAATTTTTGATAGTTACCGTATTTGTAACATTTTCTTTCGCTTTAGAAATAGTCGTGATACAGCTCTCCACCGTTGCTTCATCAAAAAGTTGTGTATCTTCAAAATTGAGTATTGTTGTCGTTCCGTTTGAAGAAAAAAGTTTTTTCACAGCTTCGCCATATTTGGTTTTTAGCCAACTATTGGAAACTATAAACGAAAGATGTGATTTGGTATTGGCTATATAAAGCCCTTTTTCAAAAAAGAGAGCCAGAATATCACCAGTTTTATCAAAAGCTTTATAGTCAAATTTACTGTAATCAATATCTTTGAGCTTACTTAAACTGATATACGGCGGATTCCCAATCACAATATCAAACCCTATAAAGTTCCCATCTTCATCCAACACTTCAGGAAACTCAAAACGCCATTCAAAAGCATCTTCGTAAATTTTGCCTTTTTCTATTTCGTCTATCTGTGCTTCTAGTTTTGTAAGCTCTTCTAAAAGTTTGGCTTGTTTTTTGGCATCGGCTTTATCGCCGAAGAGGTTTTGTACATGTCCATATTTGTTTTTTATAGCCGTTAAAAGCAAATCATCATTCAAACCTTCATGCCCAAAGTCGGCTACATACTCCCGTAACTTTTGGTTTCTCTCTTTTGTGACTTTATACTCCGCTTTGAGAGTTAGTCTAAACTTGCTTTTTAGCTCTTCAATGGAGGCTAGAACCTCTTTTTTTGTGCCTAAATTTTCTTTATATTCTCTCACTCTCTCTTTGTAGTTTTTTATTTCATGCTTGATGTTATTTATCTTTATCTCATCTTTTAAGTCAAAGCGGCTTATGAGGCTATTGCCCGTTTTGATGTTGATGTCTATGTTTGGGAGTGTTACAAGCTCATAGTTTGTATCGTAGTAGCTGTTTTTAAGTAACTCTATCCAAAGGCGGAGTTTGGTTATCTGAGATGAGTTTGGATTTATATCGACACCAAAGAGTTGATTTTCTATGATGCGTTGCTTCTCGTCAAAGAGCATCTTTTGCACTTTATGGTTTGGGCTCTCAAAGTCCTTTGGTTTTGTGTATTCAAACCACTCATCTTCAAGTTTTACAAGCAACTCATCATTTATAAGCTCGATTTTTAAACCTCGCAGGTTAAAAAGTCCTAGCTGATATTTGATATAAATAATCTCATTGAGTACAGAGACTAAAAAGTGTCCGCTCCCCACGGCAGGGTCGCAAATGGTTAAAGAGTCGATGATTTTATTTGCTTTTTGGATAAACTCGTTTTTGTAGTTGTACTTGTCGCAATAGTTTTTCAACTCTTCGAAATTTGCAGCTTCTATCTCAAATGCAGAGTTAAACTTCTCTATAATGCTTTTTTGCAAAGACTCTCTTGCCATGTACATCGTTATAAAACTAGGCGTGTAAAAACTGCCGTCTTTGTAGCCATTTATCTTCTCAAAGATAAGTCCCAAAACAGAAGCGTTTATAAGCGACTTTGACTCATTGGCGATTTCATCGTTTGTACTTCCAAAGTCATACGCATCTAAAAAATCAAAGAGATAGGCAATGGTTGAAGTTTGCCCGCTTTTTTTGGCTCTTTTGTCATCTTTGAGGATGGTTTTTGAGTAGTAGTTTATCTTTGCATCATCTTCTAAAGTGGAGATTGTGAGGTACTTTGTTTCGTTTTCATGTATCTCAAAAAGTGAGCTGTTTAAGTAGGGGATGTGGTCAAACTCTCTATGTTTTCTCATTTGCGGTCGTTTTGCAAGCACTTCAAAAAAGAGCATTTCAAGCTTATCGTAGTCGTTGATTTTAGAGGCATTTAAAAATTTAAACTCTCTGTTTTTGTTCCATGATACGATTTGCGACTCAAGGAGTTTAAGAAAAAGGATGCGGTTTATCCAGATGATGATAAGCTTGATAACGGTTTCAAAGTCGTTTGGCTTAGTGTATTGGGTAAGTTTGTTTGCTATGTTTTCGTAAAAAGAGCCGCTTTGTGGCTCTTTTGCTCTTTGGATAACTTTTTTACTGCCATCTTTGACCTCTTCAAGTCCCAAGATATAGAGAAGTTCACTATAAAACTCACGATTAAGGCTATTTGCATCGTTTGGGTTGAACTCTTTTAAAAGCGCATCTGGACTTAAAAGCTTGTAAACGGCTATAAAATCTTTTGCCTTACGAGGCTCTTGCAAGTTAAAGTAAGCACACTCTACCTCTATATCGTCAATCAAATTTGCTTGCAGCTTTTGCAGCTCTTTTGCTATATTTTCATAAAAATCTTTTGTGTTATCACCTAAAATGGAAGGATTTTTGTAGTTTTGATAAATCTTTTTTATCTGTTTGTTTTGCCAAAAAAGCCTATCAAAATCTTTGGCATCAAAAACAAACCAACCAAAAAAATCTGTGATGATGATGTGAAAAAGTGTATTGTTCCCGCCGTCTCGCTCTCTCATAAAGTATAAAATCGCCTCATAAAACGATTTTTGATGCAGAGAGCTTTTTGTAATCATATCTGCTTCATTATGCTTTTTTGCTTCTATGATAACGCAAGGTTTATGTTCTCTCATAATCGCTAAATCAACACCGCTTTGCCCTTTTTGAGAAAAACTTTGCGCAATATAACCAAGACTTTCAAAAAAAGGTTTGAGTGCATTTGAGACTATGTTTGGTTCACTCTGTTTTGAGTCATGTTGCAATCGTATGCTTGTTTTGTATGTCTCTAAATCTTTTTGAAATTTCTCAAACTTCTCTTGCGATACGCTCTTTTTCGACAAAAGCGGATTTATAAAATCGTTTGGTTTAATTATCTTTGGTTTTAGTCCCACACTATTGCCTTTTTTTATTTTTCAAATACATTTTAACTAAAATTAATACAATTACTACTTTTTTTGCATCTTCGAGAGGTCAAACTCTATCGTTTCATCTTCACACTCTATGGTTATGATGCACTTGCTTTTGCTAATCTTTTTTGCTTTTTTTATGTTTTGAAGCAGCATTCTATTCTCTTTTGAGAGCGGGTCGTGGGCATAGAGAGTTTCATCTTCCACAAAAAACCATCTCCCACCGCCGCATCCATCGCCGATAATGCCCTCACAAGCCAACGGGTTGTCTTTAAAATCATACATTTAACTCTCCTTTTTTGAAATAATCTTTTTTAATGCCTCAGAACACATAACAAGCCCAAAGGAAGCCGTTACACCCATAAAACTCCCTTTATCTTTTACTTTTGCGTGTTCGGTGCTAAAAATAACTCTGTATTTTTTGTTAAACCCTCGTTTTTTAAGCTCATAACGGATTTTTGAACCAAACTTATCACCGTGGCTTTTGAAAATATCATCAACATGTATTTTTGTAGGGTCAAGCCTCTTCGCACTCCCAAGAGACGATATAAGTTTTTTATAGCACTTCTGTGCAATGGCTAGTTTTGGCTTCATATCATCAATGGCATCAAGGATAACATCATACTCGCTAAAGTCAAACTCCATAACCCATTCTTCATCTATTTTTACATTTATGGTTTTTATGCTCGGATAGTGTTTTTTAAGCGCTTCTACTTTTACCTCGCCAAGATGCATCTCTGAGTGAATCTGTCGGTTTTGATTTGTTTCATCGTAAGTGTCAAAATCTACTATCGTTATATCGCTAACACCGCTTCTATAAAGACAGTCAAGACAATGGCCGCCTACTCCGCCGACTCCTAAGAGCAAAACTTTTGCGTTTTGAAGTTTTGCAAAATCATCGCCTAAGAGAAGTTCTATGCGCTTATATCTCATACTCATTTTCAAGCCATTCTCTTACTCTATCCATACTTTTATATGCACTCATATCAAGCTGAATCGGAGTTATAGATATATTTCCTTCTGCAATCGCTTCATAATCGCTTATGCCGCTTTGCCCGTATCGCGCTCTAAAATTTAGCGGATGAAGCCCAAGCCAATAGTACTCTTCTCCTCTTGGATTTCTATTTAGATGAGAGTCGTTTGCATACATTCTGTAACCTGCATAAGTAAGAACTATCTTTGGTTCTTTAGATGCTTCAACGGCAGATGGGATATTTACATTTAAAAACTCTCTATGCGGAAGCGGGAAAGAGCCGTTTTTTATCTTTAAAACCAGTTTTTTAATAGTCTGCTGCGCTAAAATAAAATCACCTTGCGGATCTGAAAAGTCCATTACCTGTGAAATGGCGATGGAGGGTACATCGTGCAAAACTCCCTCCATGGCTCCTGCTGCCGTTCCTGAGTAAGTGATATCTTCACCCATATTTGAACCGCGGTTTATACCGCTTATGATCAAATCCGGTTTTGCATCGACAAATATCGTGCTTAGCGCCAAATAGACACAATCACTAGGCGTTCCGTCGTTCATACCCGTCATCATTTGTTACTAATATTCTATATTTTTTTTCCATAAAGGTATTTTAGCATTTCATACCTTGACTTTAGAAGTTCTAATAGTGTAAAATTACACATCTTACTTTCCAAGAATACCCTACCAAAATGCTATCTGGGTAAAAATCCAAAACAATCAAGGTAATCATAACATATGACCGAAAACAATTCTCAGCAACAACAAACCCGCAAGCCCTCAAAAACAAGCCAAAGCACAAATCCAAAGACAAGAACACACAATCCGGTAAAAGGCGTAAGCGTTGAAGACTTGCGTGTAAAACGCATAGAAGAACTAACGGCTATGGCGGTTGAGCTAGGTATTGAACAGCCAAATGAGCTAAAAAGGCAAGATCTTATATTTGAGATATTAAAAGCCCAAACAGAACAAGGCGGTTTTATCCTATTTAACGGTATCTTGGAGATTATGCAAGACGGGTACGGGTTTATGCGCTCAATCGACAAGAGTTTTGACGAGAGCATCAACGATGCCTATGTTTCAAACACGCAAATCCGCCGTTTTGCGCTAAGAAACGGAGATGTCGTAACAGGACAGGTTCGCCCTCCAAAAGATCAGGAGAGATACTACGCCCTCATCAAGATAGAAGCGGTAAACGGTCTGCCTCCCGAAGAGAGCAAAAAAAGACCTCTTTTTGAAAACCTAACTCCGCTCTATGCAACACAGCAAATCAAACTTGAGTATAGAGAAAAAGGCTTAACGGGCAGAATGATGGATCTTTTTGCACCCATCGGCAAAGGTCAGCGCGGACTTATAGTTGCACCTCCTAGAAGCGGTAAAACAGAACTCTTAAAAGAAATAGCACACGGGATTACTCACAATCACCCTGAGATAGATTTGATGGTTTTACTAGTTGATGAGAGACCTGAAGAGGTAACGGATATGGAGAGAAGTGTCAAAGGCGAAGTTTACAGCTCTACCTTTGATATGCCTGCAAAAAACCATGTTAAAGTTGCGGAAATGGTTATAGAAAAAGCAAAAAGAAGAGTTGAGCTTGGCAGAGATGTAGTTATACTTCTTGACTCCATAACTCGCCTTGCCCGCGCTTACAATACGGTAACACCATCAAGCGGTAAGGTTCTCTCGGGCGGTGTGGATGCAAACGCTCTTCATAAACCTAAAAGATTTTTCGGAGCAGCAAGAAATATAGAAGACGGCGGAAGCTTGACTATTATTGCAACTGCACTTATAGACACGGGAAGCAGAATGGATGAGGTTATCTTTGAAGAGTTCAAAGGTACTGGCAACTCCGAAGTCATACTCGATAGAAAAATCGCAGACAGACGCATCTTCCCTGCTATCGATATCCTTAAATCTGGAACGAGAAAAGATGAACTTCTCATTGGTCCTGATGTTCTGCAAAAAGTATATATACTTCGCCAGATGATCCACAAGCAAGACGATGAGATAGAAGCACTTAAATTTGTTTACACTACTATGGGCAAAAAGCCTACCAATGCAGAATTTTTAGAAAGCATGAACACCAACCAGTAATGAAAGTCGGCGTTTTTGACAGCGGAATCGGTGGTTTAACCGTAGTAAAATCTCTTCTAGAGCATAAACTCTTTAAAGAGATTATATACTTTGGCGATACGGCTAGAGTTCCTTACGGTATCAAAGATAAAGCCACCATCATCCGTTATGCTATAGAAGCGGTAGAATTTTTTAAAAACTTTGAACTAGACCTCATCATCGTTGCCTGCAATACGGTAAGCGCACACGCGCTAGATGAGATGAGAGAGGTTTCATCTTGTCCTGTTGTAGGAGTCGTAGAAGCCGGAATCCTTGCAACCGCAAACGCACTAAAAGAAAAAAAAGCAAATATTCTTATCATCGGAACAAAAGCGACAATCAACTCAAAAGCATACGAAACAGGGCTTAAACAAGTCGGTTTTTCAAACCTTCAAGCAAAAGCGACAGGGCTTTTTGTTCCTATAGTAGAAGAAGAGATTTACGAGGGCGAAGTGTTAGAGGCTACATTTAGACACTACTTTAAAGATATTACAAAGCCCGATGCAATCATCTTAGGATGTACCCATTTTCCGCTTATAGCAAAATCGTTAAAAAAATATTTCGGAAAAGATACACTGCTCATTCACTCAGGCGATGCCATAGTAGAACAGCTCCAAAAAAGTTTCTGTTTTGAGACTGCATACAAACATACTAAAGTCGAGTTTTTTGCATCCGAAAACCCTGAATCACTAAAAAATATAGCTAAAAAATGGTTAAATATATAAAACTATAAAGGACATCTCTTATGCGCTACATTGCTTTTGTTTTTGTGTTTTTGCTTTCTATAAGCTTTACAGCAGTTGGATACACAAGTCCATAAGCTGCGCTGGAAGCTTCATCGAAAAACCTGTATAAACTCTTGGCTGATGAATAAATACCGACTATTCCTGTCGAAAATAATGCCTGGATAATATATATATCCAACTGACGCGGCATTGAATGAAAAGCTGACTGTAATGCCATCGGCAATCCAAATTTTATCAAATCTTTAAGCTTAATATCACCATTTTTGCTAAACCTGATTTGCTTCCTGGACATGATGATTGAATTAACCGAAGCTATTGCAGTACCGGTTAAATATATGTAAATCATATCCATAAATGATAATTTGCCGACGGAGAAAATAAGGAATAATGTTACAAATATCATTGTGCCGAAATAAGAGAAATTCGCCCAGAATACCCGGTTTAGATAATGGTCACGATAGAAAAATTTCAGGCAAAATATTCGCGGAATGTTTATTAATGAAACTATAGGCATGAATAAACCGATTTCTATATATTTTGGCTCGGAGAACAGAATTGCAAGACTGTTTCTGAAAATGAATACACACATAGAAATAGTAAGTGCAAGGGTTACAAGTAGAATCAAAGAAAATAAATTAAATCAAAA
>JAUPKZ010000134.1 GCA_030837195.1 Campylobacterota bacterium | reverse complement strand
GGTTTGTCAAATTTTTTGGATTCGATGTAGAGCTTTAGCGGTGGTGTGGTTTTGTCCCATGCGTCTGTGTTTATCATGGCAAGCTCGGCGTACTGTTTGGCGAGGTGTTTATCTGCTTTGATAGTAGGAGTGTGGGAGAGCAAAAACATAGAGTGCCACGACTTTTTGGCGATGCAAAGCACGCTTCCTGTGAGTTTTAGGAGCAGTGAAGAGTGGATTTGGTTTCTAAAAGAGAGTGCCATGTCAAAACTGCCTAGTTTTTTGGCAAGTTCATAGGTGGCTTTTACTCTGTTTGGAGCTTTTTTTGTCTCATCGACTATGACATTTTTGCAAATAGGATGGTATTTGAGTGCTTCAATGGCTACAAAACTGCCCACAAAAGTAAACTCCGCTCTTGGATAGTGAGTAGCTAAAAGCTCTATGGCAGGAGTTGCCATAACAGCGTCGCCCAGCCAGTTTGGTAAGATGATAAGTATCTTCATATTTTGCCTATTTTATAAATATATAAATCGGCTCTGCGCCAATCTCTAAAAATTCGTCCTCTATCTCTGCACCACTGCTTGAAAAAGGTCTAAAAATATCTTCATTTTTTATGCTTTTTGGTTGAAGTGACCAGTGGATTTGTAGCAGTTCGTCATTCTCTAACAAACATTGGAGTATATGATGCCCTCTTTTGATATCAAGGCGTAAAAACTCCGCATTTTTGAGCGTGTGAACCATGTACTTATAGACTTCATAAGCCTCTCTTTTGCGCAAACCCTCTCTGTTATCGATAAGCCCATACCCTGAGGCAATAAGCTGATGCCACGAGAGAGAATCGACCTGTTGTGAGGCAAAAGCAAGCAAATGGTAGCGTAACATGTAGGCGGCATAAAGCTCTTCACTCACGCACTCATATTCACTTGTCGGAGCGTAGGGAGCAGTGCCGCTTATGGGCCAGTTGGTCTCTGTTATGTGAAGCTCATGCGCACTTTTTGGACTAAGCCAAACCATGGTTGTGAGAAGTGAGATTTTGTCTAGCAGAGTAAAGCCCATCTGCATATTTTCGGGCGCACCCCGTCTGTCAACATAGAGAAGCGACGATATGCCGTCATAACGGTAGTCGAAAAAATTAAAAAGAGTATGCGCCGTGAAGTGGTACTCAAAGTCTATAACGCCGCTGCCGATAAGTTTTATATGCGGAAATTTTGAGGTTTTTAAGTCATAAGCGACTTTATAAAAACTGCCGTACTCATCAACGCTGAAAAATCCCCATTTTGCCCTGTTTATAGTTGAGCCGATTTCAAAAATATCTACTATTTCACCAAGTGTGCTAAAAATAGTCTCCAAATCTTTTCGTAAAAGTTCCAAATCCTCAATATAAATCTTTTCGTAAAAGTGCTAAATCCTCAATATGTTCTCTGTCTTGCAGGATTTTGAGGGTCACTTTTTTGCAATGACAAAGAAGCAGGAACTCTTTTAAAAGCGGGATTTTTTCCATCTCCCAAAGCTTTAAACGCACTAAAACTCTCTCTATTCCAAGCTCTTCTATCATCGTAAGTGTCGCCTCAGGCTCTCTTTCAAAGTCCACACCCATACAAAAAAAGTCACTTGAATGAACTTGCTTTCTTTTAACAAACGGCGTAAGTATAAGTGAGAGAGGAAGCACCGCAAGAGCGACAAAAAAAGTCTTTAAAAGTGAACCGAACTGACTTTTACGCATCTTTTTTTTATATGCTCTATCTTTTAGCGGATATGGTTGATCGGAATAATTATCCCAAATGTATGGTTGTTTCATAAGGGGAATTATAACCTTTTTAAGATAAAATCGTCTTAGAGTTTTTATAGGGAATATCATTGAGAAACCAACCAAAATATAATTTTTTTAAAAATACGACTTATGCACTTAAAGGAATGCGAGATCTCATCAAAAACGAGTCTTCGTTTCGCATAGAACTTACACTCTTTATTATTTTATTGCCTGTTATTTTTTTCATAGAAACAACACTTGCAAACAAGCTTCTTATGTTTATTTCATTAATGTTTATGCTTATAGCAGAAGCTGCAAATAGTGCTATCGAGAGGGTAGTCGATCTTGTAACGCTAGAACATCACGAGATGGCAGGCAGAGCAAAAGATGTCGGCAGCGCAGTTGTTTTTTTAAGTATAGCTCTTTTTGTTGTTGTATGGACAAGCATCATTTTTAGCATATTTTTGTAAAGGCAAATTAAATAATGAATATTTTAGTAGTGCGTACAGACAAGCTAGGTGATTTTATAACGGCTCTCCCTACGCTTTATGTGTTAAAACAGTACAATCCAAAAAATAAAATCGTGGCTTGTGTTGCTCCTATAAATAGAGCATTGGCTCAGAGTTGCGATTTTATAGATGAGGTTATAGTCGATGATGGCGGAAGTTTTTGGGGGCTTGTCGCAAAGCTAAAAGAGGCAAAAATAGACGCTTCCATAACCCTTTTTTCAAATACAAGAGTTGCAATCGCTCAGTTTTTAGCTCATATACCAAAACGCGTAGCTCCCGCAACAAAAATAGCTCAGATTTTTTATACAAAGAGAGTAGTTCAGAGGCGAAGTGAAGTTAAAATGGCGGAGTTTGAATACAATTTAGAGCTCTCAAAGGCTCTTTTTAGCGATATAAATTTAGAGTACAAAAAACCGCTTTTAGCGTTTAGCGATGCAAAAAAAATCTATGAAGTCTTTTGCATAAACAATGACATAGAAAAAGAGGTAATTGCTTTTCATGTCGGTTTCGGAGGCTCAAGCGATGCAAACTTCACACTTGATGAGTATGAGATTTTAATCCGAGAAGTTATAAAACAAGGCAGATATCAAGTAGTGCTTACATTTGGCCCTGATGAGAAAGAGCTTTATGAGGAGATGCAAAACAGGCTCTTTGATGTTAATG
>JAUPKZ010000133.1 GCA_030837195.1 Campylobacterota bacterium | reverse complement strand
TTTTCATAATTTGTGTATAATTATGCACTTAAAAAGGAAGTGACAAAACTATGAACACAGTAAGACTAAACATAACACTGCCCGCATCTATCAATGATGAGATAAACCATTTTGCAGAGGAGCTAAACGAGAAAAAAAGCCACATCATAGCCTCTGCGCTTGAGATGTACTTTGACTATCTTGATATAAGAGTGGCTGAGAAGAGGCTTAGTGACACTAATGACAAACCTATTCCTATGAATGATTTTTTTAAAGAGTTAGGCGTTGATGTACACGATTGATTTTTCTGGCAATGCAAAAAAAGATTTTAACACTATCAACAAGCAAGACATACAGTTTATCTATGATTCACTTCGTGAGTTTTGCAAAAATTTCTCTAGTGACTACGAAAAATCTCTTATGCACTCCGGCAAAATCAAAAAACTTCAAGGGCAAAAAGAGCTACTTTACCGCTTGAAACTCCGTACATACAGAGTGATATATAAAAAATATGAAGACAAACTTGTGATTTTGGTTGTGCATGTGACTACGCGTGAGTGTGCATATAAGTAAGAAACTATCCTGCAACGCTCCTATGCTATTATTATAAAAAAAATTAAAGAGAATATATGAACAAAGTAGAAACTATTTATCTAAAAGATTATAAAACACCTGAGTTTAGCGTCAAAACTTGTGATTTGGTTTTTGAGCTGTTTGAAGAGCATACTCAAGTTACAAATCTTATGCACATCGTAAAAGCAGATAAAAACTCTAAAGATTTAGTGTTAAACAGCATTGATTTAGAGCTTATAGAGATGTATTTAAACGATAAAAAGCTTGATGAGAGCAGATATGTTATAGAAGATGAGAGTTTAAAAGTTTTAGATGTCGGCGATGAGTTTAAGCTTATTATCATCAACAAAATCTATCCGCAACTTAACAGTGAGTTAGAGGGGCTTTACAAGTCTGGAAACATATTCTGCACGCAAAACGAGCCTGAAGGCTTTAGACGCATAACTCCATACCTTGACCGTCCCGATGTTATGGCGGTTTTTAAAACAACTATAGTTGCTTCAAGAGAGAAGTACCCAATTCTTCTTAGCAACGGAAATCCCGAAGCAAATTTTAGGCTTGATGATGGCAGACACGGGATGACTTGGTTTGACCCGTATCCAAAGCCGTCATACCTTTTTGCGCTTGTTGCGGGAGACCTTGGTGTTGTGCAAGATAAGTTTGTAACCGCTAGCGGCAAATATGTAAGGATGAATATCTATACCGACAAAGGCAACGAGTCAAAGTGTATTCATGCTATGAAATCACATGGAGAATAAGGGGCTTAATATATTTAACTCAAGCTATGTTTTAGCAGATGAAGATAGTGCGACAGATGCAAACTTTATGTCAATTCAAAGTGTTATTGCGCATGAGTATTTTCATAACTGGACGGGGAACCGCATTACTTGTCGTGACTGGTTTCAACTAACTTTAAAAGAGGGTTTGACCGTATTTCGCGACCAATGTTTTTCGGCAGATTTAAACTCAAAAGAGGTTCAGCGCATAGAAGATGTAAAAGCACTAAGGGAGCGACAGTTTGTTGAAGACGCTTCTCCTACGGCACACCCTATTCAGCCGGATTCTTATATGGCTATAAATAATTTCTACACGGCTACGGTTTATGAAAAGGGTGCAGAGGTTATTCGTATGCTGCATACTCTTTTTGGAGAGAAAAAGTTTAGAGCGGCTATGGATTTGTATTTTGATACATTTGATGCTCAAGCGGTGCGAACTGATGATTTTTTATGGGCGATGAGCAGTGCTGGCGGAGTTGATTTGGAGCAGTTTAAAAGGTGGTATCATCAGTCCGGTACACCAAAACTCAAAGTTGACGAGAAGTTTGAAGACGGCAAATACAGACTTACTCTTACTCAGATTGTGCCAAATGCGGTTGATGGCAGTGAGCAAAAGCCATACTTTTTCCCACTAAAGATGGCTCTTTTGGATGAGAGCGGCAAAGAGATAGAGGCAAAAACGCTAATTGTTTCAAAAGAGGTAGAAGAGTTTGTTTTTAAAACAAAATCTAAGCCTATCTTGTCTATAAACAGGGATTTCAGCACGCCGATTATTGTTCAAATGGCGCATAATAACTACTCTTTTTTAATGAAACACGACACAAACGGCTTTGTGCGATATGAGTCTGCACAATCTTTCGGGCTTGAGAGTATTCAAACTATGATGAGAGGCGGTGCTATAGATGAGTCATATGTTGAAGCATTCGGTTATGTATTGGAGAGTGAAACGGATCTCTCTTTTAAAGCTCATCTTTTAGAGTTTCCGAGTGTTTCTGCAATAATGCAGCAAGAAGAGGAGATAGACTTTGAGAAAATTTATGAAGCAAAAGAGCGCCTTCAAAAGCATATAGCTTTTATATACAAAGATAAACTTATAGAGTTATACAAAGCTTATCATTACCCGTTAAATAAAGCTCTTGATGCACAAAGCATATCTCATCGAGCTATAAAAAACAGAGTATTAAAAATACTATCTGCACTTGGGAGCGATGAGGTTGCAGCCATTGCAAATGCTCAGTATAGAGATTCCATAACTATGACCGATAGGATAACGGCTCTTGATATTTTGGAAAATATTTCTCCTTTTTATGCAGTTGCTTCTCTTGAGCATTTTTATAACAAATATAAAGAAGACACTCTAGTGATGCAAAAATACTTCTCTATACTTGCTGCTTCACATAGAGAGGGTACGCTAGATCGTGTTATGGCGCTTCAAAACGATGATGCCTATAATGAACTTGTGCCAAATCTTGTGCGCTCTCTAGTAGGTGTTTTTAGCAGAAACTACAAATATTTTCATGCAAAAGACGGATACGGATATAAGTTTGTAGCAGATAAAATAATACACATAGACAAAATAAATCCTCAAATGGCTTCGGCTTTAGCAGGTGCA
>JAUPKZ010000091.1 GCA_030837195.1 Campylobacterota bacterium | reverse complement strand
AATCGTCGGGATACTTCTTATCCCAAACCTACTGCCTAAGTGTTGTTCATTTTCTGTATTTACCTTTGCAAAAAGGGCTTTTAGAGGAAAGTTTTTTGCGCTCTTTTCAAAATTTGGAGCCATCATTTTACAAGGCCCGCACCACGGCGCCCAAAAATCTACAACAACCGGCAAGTCCCCGTTTACCACGATTTCATCAAAGTTAACAACTGTTAACTCAATGGGTTTTGTATCTAAAAGCGAGTTCTTACACTTGCCGCAGTTAGCTTTTGTATATGACTCTTTAGTGGGAACATTATTTACACTTCTACAATGTGGACAAACTACTCTCATAAATTACTCCTTATAGTACAACTGCATATATAGAGCCTTTTCTATATATGAAAAATCTCTTTTTCTCTTTTATTACCGTTGCTTTTTTAAACTCTTCTATAGAAGTTATTTCACTATTTTCTATTTGTATGATGATATCATTTTCTCTTATACCTGCGTTAAATGCTTCGCTTTTTTGATCTATCTTTTCAACGATTACACCGCTTATTTTAGTATTTAATTGTTGTTTGTTAGTGTTAGTTAGCGAAACCACTTCCATACCTTTGTATTCTACTTTATCGCTGTTAATTTTACTTGAGTCAAATGATGCTAATGTAACATTTACACTCTCTATTTTTTTATTTCTTAAATATTTTATATTTACTATTTTAGACGGAGTATAAGAGCCTATAGTATTTTTAAGTTCACTTGCACTCTCTATCTTTTTACCGTTTACTTCAATGATTAGATCGCCTCTTTTTAGCCCTGCTTTTGCGGCCGGTGAATTATCTTCCACACCTGTTATAAGAGCTCCGTATTTGTCATTATAAAAATTACTCATATCTTTTGTAACATCCGATATATTGACTCCCATATAAGCACGAGTATATTTACCGGTTTCTATAAGACTTGTTGCTATGGAAGTTACCATATTTGAAGGAATCGCAAAGCCTATACCTACATTTCCGCCGGATTTAGATATGATGGCAGAATTTATACCTATGAGATGTCCGGCAGAGTTTATAAGTGCTCCGCCTGAGTTTCCGGGATTTATAGAAGCATCCGTCTGGATAAAGTCCTCATACTCTACAATACCTACACCGCTTCTGCCGGTTGCAGACACTATGCCTTGTGTAATGGTTTCACCGACTCCAAAAGGATTGCCGAGTGCAAAAACGACATCCCCGACTTTGACATTATCGGAGTTATAAAATGTGACTGCATTTAGGTTTTTTGCTTCGATTTTGATAACCGCCAAATCACTTTTTTCATCTTTTCCTATGAGTTTTGCTTCATACTCCTTTTTATCTCCTGCTAGATTAACTATGATTTGATTTGCACCTTCAACTACATGGTTGTTGGTAACTATATAGCCATCACTTGAGACAATAACGCCTGAACCGAGTGACTGCTGGATGCGCTCTTGCGGAATATCGCCGTAACCCTTGAAAAATTCTCTGAAAAATGGGTCATTAAAAAAAGGATTTGCGCTAAGCGCATTGCCGTTTATCTCTTTTTTTATAGAGATATTGACTATACTGTTTCTTACATTTTCTAAAACATTGTTATAGGAGAGTATATAGTTTTGACTTGTCGGATGAGTTCTTTCCGTGTTTTTTGGGGCGTATTTAAATTCAACACTATCTTTTGCGTATAAAAGCGACAATGATACCAAAGAGAATAAAAGCAATTTTTTCATAATTGTGTCCTTTTAAAATAAAGTAACAAAATTTTATATTAAAAATAGTTTATGAAATGCTAACGAAATGCTAATAGACGGTTAATAGAACGACTTAATATGCGCTTTGCAAATATTTAAGTGAAGATGATTTTATATAACAAATTGAGTCTAATATGTTAGATGCGTTATATTTGCCTATTGCAAAAATAAACCCGTTTTCTAAAGCAGTTAGTGTTATACCTTCACTCATATCTATAAAGTTTAGATTGGAATTTTGAGGAAGTTTGGCATCGCTTACACCATTAAATTCCAAAGATATAGTTACCCAGTCAAAATCTCTGGCAGCATCTTGTACCGCTAGAGTGATTTTAACGGTACTAGAAGAGATAATTTCTATAAAACGAAGCTCTGAGTTCACAAAGCCATCAAATCTCTTTAAAAAGCTCTCAATATCTTTTTTTAAAAGAGGTTTCATTGACAACCTACACACTCCATACTTCTGTCTTCCACATCTTTTGCCATCTCCGGAGATTGAGAGCGAAGATAGTAGGTTGATTTGAGACCTAGTTTCCAAGCAAGCATATAAATATCGTTTAGGTATTTTCCGCTTGCTTTGTCAAGTGTTATAAATATATTTAAACTTTGACCTTGATCTAGCCATTTTTGGCGAATCGCCGCTGCTTTTATGAGTATAGTCTGATTTAGATCATAAGCAGGTACATAGTAGCTCCAAGTGTTTGGTGAGAGATTTGGAACTACGACTGGAATAAGTCCTGATAAATTTTCTTCAAACCATTTTCTCTTAAATACAGGCTCAATAGCTTGAGTCGTACCTGTGAGAATAGAGATAGAGCTTGTCGGTGCAATTGCCATTAAGTACCCGTTTCTCATACCCTGCTTTTTAACTTTTGCTCTTAGTTCGTCCCATTCATAGCTTGAGGCAAAAAGTCCGCCACGGTCAATTAGATTTTTTACTTCGGCATTTGCATGATCCATAGGCATTATGCCTTTGCTCCATTTTGAGCCTTCAAATTCCGGATAGACACCTTTTTCTAAAGCTAGGTCGCTTGAAGCTGAAATAGCGTTGAAGCTTACTGCTTCCATTATTTCGTCAATCTTGTCAAAATGCTCCTGAGAGCCCCAAGAGATGGCATTTTGTGCAAGCATTTGCGCCTCTCCCATCACACCTAAGCCTATCGCTCTTGTTTTCATATTTGTTCTTTTTACTTTTTCAAGCGGGTAAAAGTTCAAATCTATAACATTATCGAGTGCGCGGATAGCTATAGGAACTATTCTGTTTATATCTTCTTTTGAAGAGATGCGGGAGAGATTTACCGATGCTAGATTGCAAACTGCAGTGTCACCGCTTACCCTCTCTTTTTCAACAACATAAATCTGTCGCCCGTTTATTGAGTCAAGAGCAGTAACTTTTTTAGCAGGTTTTTCTAAACCGCTATCGACCTTGATTATCTCTTCTTCCTCAAAGCTAATAGCATCACCGTTCTCGAATATAAATTTTGTTTTATAGTAGTCAGGGTTTGTATTTTGAAAAATTTCCGTACATAGGTTTGAGCTTCTTATGATGCCCTTATGATTGTTTGGATTTGTTCTGTTTGCATTGTCTTTAAAACATAAAAATGGACTGCCGCTTTCAAAATATGATGTTAGTATTTTTTTCCAAAGGTTTTTTGCTTTTACTCTCTCTTTGATAATACTCTCATCATTTTCTAGTTCTAAATATTTTTTATTAAACTCTTCACCGTAAAGTTTTACAAGTTCTTTTGCATCAAAAGGGTCAAAAAGCGTCCATATACCGTCTTGCTCTACTCTTTGCATAAAAAGATCGTTTATCCATAGTGCAGGGAAGAGATCATGGGCACGACGGCGTTCTTCTCCTGAGTTTTTCTTCAAATCCAAAAAGTCGTTTATATCTATGTGCCAAGGCTCCATATAAACCGCAATGGCCCCTTTTCTGGTTCCTAGTTGGTCAACTGCGACTGCTATATCGTTTGTTATTTTTAAAAACGGAATAGTTCCGCCCGCAGCATTTTTATGCCCGTCTATATATGAGCCCATAGCTCTGACATTTGTCCAATCCCAGCCGATGCCGCCGCCGAATTTTGAGAGCAGCGCCATCTCTTTGTAAGAGTCAAATATACCCTCTATATTGTCCGGAGTAGAGCCTATGTAGCAAGAGCTAAGCTGATGTCTAGTCGTTCTTGCATTGCTAAGTGTCGGCGTTGCAAGCATAACTTCAAAAGTGGAGACCATATCGTAAAATTTGATGGCCCACTCCTCTTTGTTCTCTTCTCTTTGAGCTAAAAACATAGCTATAGCCATAAACATATGCTGAGGAAGCTCTATGGGATTTGAATTTCTATCTTTTATGAGATATCTGTCATAAAGTGTTTTTACGCCTAAGTAGTTAAACTGCATATCGCGTTCAGGTTTGATATGTTTATCTAGTTTTTCAAGGTCATACATATCTTTTAAGCCAAGCAGGATCTTGCCCTCTTTTTCTCCTCTTTCAAAATAATTTCTAAGAGTTGAATAGCCCGTAAAGCCGTTTACTTCATGATACAGGTTAAATAAAAAGAGCCTAGCAGCTACAAAGGTCCAGTTGGGAGCATCTATATCTATCTTGTCAACGGCTGTTTTTATGAGTGTTTGCTGTATCTCTTTGGATGTTATGCCGTCACGAAATTGTATTTGTGCATCAACCTCTAGCTCGCTTTGAGAAACATTGTCTAAATCTTTAACTGCCGCCGAAGTATATTTTTGTATTTTTGTTATATCTAAGGGCTCAGTTCTGCCGTTTCTTTTTATAACCGTTATCATTGTTTTCCTCAAGCTATGCATTAACTTTTTATAGAAGCATAATATAAATTTATCTAAACGAATATTAGCACAATTTTGTCATTTTTTTGTAAAAACTCTGTTGAAAATTTTATCGACATTCTTAGTGTAATAGTCATAGTTAAAACATTCTCTTATCTCATTTTCGCTTAGACTTGTTCTTAGTTCTTCATCCGATAAAAGGTGATTTAGGTATAACGATTCACCTTTTTCGTTTGTTGTAGGTTTTCCTTGCTGTATCTCTTCCCAAACTTTCATTGCGTTTCTTTGAACTATACGGTAAGCGTCTTCACGACTAACACCTTTGAGCGGAAGTTCCAAAAGAACTCTTTGAGAAAATACCAAGCCGCCTGTTAGGTTTAGATTTTTCATCATATTTTGCGGATAGACTGTTAGGTTTGCTATAACACTGTTCATGCGGTGTAGCATAAAGTCACTTGTTATAAAAGCGTCGGGAAGCCAAAATCTCTCGGTTGAGCTGTGGCTTATATCTCTCTCATGCCAAAGAGCCACATTCTCCATAGCAGGCATAGAGTAAGCCCTGATAATTCTAGCTAGTCCCGTTATATTTTCCGTTAGTATCGGGTTGCGCTTATGAGGCATGGCAGATGAGCCTTTTTGTCCTTTTGCGAAATACTCTTCAGCTTCATAAACTTCTGTTCTTTGCCAATGGCGAACTTGAACGGCAAACTTCTCTATGGAGCTAGCAAGAAGAGCTAACGCAGAAGCTAGTCTTGCATATCTGTCTCTCTGAATTACTTGATTTGAAGCAGGTGCAGGTTTTAGCCCAAGATACTCACAAGTAAGTTCTTCAAGCTCAAGTGGAGCGTGAGCAAAGTTACCCATAGCACCGCTTACCTGTCCTACACTAATAACCTCAAGTGTTTGT
>JAUPKZ010000090.1 GCA_030837195.1 Campylobacterota bacterium | reverse complement strand
CTGGCTAAATTTTTTTGAACCTAAAATAGAACTAAAACACTCATTCGGCAGAGGCATAAACGCAAACCTTTCCAAAGATGAAGAGGACCTTTTTAACAAGTCATATGAAGCTTTTGAGAAAAAAGAGATTTTAAATGCTTACGAATATTTTTTAAACTCCATACAAAACTACTCAAACAATGATGCAAACAAAAACATTATCCTGCATAGGCAAATAGATAAAATCAACTTTGAACTACTTCAAGGATGTGCAAGGATTGTCGGTACTATAACAAAAGAGAAACTCTATGCAGAGGCAGTCATCGTAAAAAAAGATATTGCGGATGTTGCACTAAAACGATACCTTTTAGAGAGAAACTATCAACTTACATACTGTAACTACTTCAGCGACAACGAACATATAAAACTAAGGCTCTCTCTTGATAATATCACAATGAGCCCTCATAAAGTTTTTTTCCCCATAAGAGAGATGGCTCTAAATGCGGATTTTGACAAAGAGTATGCAAAATGCGAATTTAACGATATGTCCATTGATGATATTGAGCATCTCATAGCAATGGATGCAAGCGAACTAAAGATAAAATATGATTTTATGCTGCAATGGATAGCAGATGTAAAAGCAAAAATATCCGCTCTGCCATCAAGCGACAATGCGGGTATGCAATCTTTTTTGCTTCTATACCTTCTCTTTAAAATCGACTATCTCATAGCCCCTAAATACAGCCTATACCAAAAAATTAGCAAGAAAATTTTAGAGTACTTTAGTGACGACAACTCTTTAGTCGAAGCAAAAAACGAAGAACTTTTTGAGTTTGTAGATGATCTCTCAAATATGAAGTATGAAACATTTTGCACAAACTTTTACACTGCAAAATATACATTCAACCCAAACGAGAGAGCAACCCACGAAGAGATAGAGATTTTTATAGAAGAATCATATACCAAAATAAAATGGTACAAAAGCAACCGTTTTAACCAAATCATACCTGTTATGTACAAATATATAGCTCTATATCTTCTCTATAATTACGGGCTTCATCCCGTTACCAGAAGCTTGCTTCACATATTGGTAGAGGTTCAAAATCCGGAATTTTTTGCTTCATTAGGGTACACGCCGCTTTATGACAAAGAGAACAACATATTTTCAAAAAGAACAATCATTTCAAAAATAGAAGATGCCATCTTTTACTATCAGAGCCGTTTTAAACTTCTAAAACCGTTTGGGGATGAGTTAAACTTCACATCGCTAAATGAATTTAGCAACAGTTTTTATATACAGATCAAACAACTCAATTTTCAAGAGATTTAATATGAATACACAAGCTATTTTAGAAAAATATATAGACAACATTATCCAGATAATGACACCATATGGCAGTGGAACAGGCTTTGTCATAAATGACCTAATCATAACAAACTCTCATGTGGTATCAGGGCTTAGCGAAGTAGTAATTAGCGCAAAAAAGATTAAAAGAGCTGTTGCAAGAGTAGTTTATGATGATTCATACTATGACCTTGCTTTTATAAAAGCAGATTTTGAGCAACAAAAAAACCCTCTTTCGCTCTCTACAAAAAGCGTAGAAGACGGTGATACGACTATTGCCATAGGGCATCCGTATGGACTCAATTACAGCGCAACCGAGGGAATTGTCTCAAAAGCTTCCAGATTTTACGGAGAACTTGAGTATATACAAATAGACGCTGCCATAAATCCGGGAAATAGCGGAGGACCACTTTTAAACATTGATGGCGAAGTTATAGGAGTAAATACCTTTATCATCCAAAACTCAAATAACTTAGGCTTTGCTTTGCCATATTTTTATGTTCAAGAAGCACTCGAGAGCTATAAAAAACTCAACTATGAAAATATCATTAAATGCCCTTCATGCAAAAATCTCATTGACGAAAAAATTATCATAAACGACTACTGCCCACAATGCGGTTCAAAGCTTCAAATAGCAAA
The DNA here is from genome assembly GCA_030837195.1 of Campylobacterota bacterium. GTDB lineage: Bacteria > Campylobacterota > Campylobacteria > Campylobacterales > Sulfurimonadaceae > Sulfurimonas. The sequence goes on along the minus strand of JAUPKZ010000090.1, from coordinate 3,513 downwards.
ATCAAGAAAAAAAGGTTACAAGCCGACGGGTGCAACAAAGCTTCTTGAAGAGATTTTAGAGTCGCTCAATATAAATGTTACATTGGCAAGACGCTCCCAAGCATCATGGAGAGTAGATTACGGCACTGCTAGAATTGAGATAACATACTATGAAAACGGCGTTATTATAGGCGATTCTAAACTATGCGAGATACCAAAAGAGAATATTTCAAAAACATATGATTATCTTTTAGATAAAAATAGAGATTTTTCTTATTTAAGATTTTCTATAAATGAAAATTTCATCTATCTCTCTTATATAGTCGTTGACTCTTCTCTCTCGTTTGCGGAGGGCAAAATCGCATTTGATAGGCTATTTACCAATGCCAATGAGTATGATGATATCCTTATAAACGAATTTGGCGCAAAAAAACAAAAAAGAGATGAAGAGGATTAGTATGAACAAATTTTTAAAATTTAATATAGATTTAAAGAGCTTTATTGATGAGCTAAACAAAAAGATAGCGCAAAACAACAAAAAAGTCCAAGAACTCTTGAAGATTGATAAAAAAACTTTTATAAATTTTGTAAGACCATTGGAGATGATGCAAGAACGCCTAGAGGAGTTTTTTACCCCTCTCTCTCACATCAACTCTGTAAATAACACAAAACAAACACAAGATGTCTATACAAAATCACTTCCTATTATTACCGAGTATTCTACAAAGCTATCTCAAAATATAGATATCTACAAAGCATACAAAGATATACTTCAAAAAGAAAAAAAAGATCTCAACCAAGAACAAATAAGAGTTTTAGAACTAAATATCTTACATTTTGAACTAAGCGGCGCACACTTAGACGAAAAAACAAAAGAGAGACTACAAGAGATAAACATAAAAAAAAGCGAACTTACAAATGATTTCTCACAAAATGTTTTAGATGCTACAAATGAGTATGAGTATATTATTGAAGATGTTCAAGATGTACAAGGCATACCGCAAAGTGATTTAGAAAATGCAAAACTTGAACAAAACGGCACTACAAAATATAGATTTACTCTTCAAATGCCATCATATATAGCCTATATGACTTATGGTAAAAATGAAAAAATCAGAGAAGAGCTATACCGTGCCTATGTTACAAGAGCGCCGCAAAATGCAAAAATTATCGATGAGCTTCTTTTACTAAGAGATGAGATGAGTCGTCTTTTAGGGTTTAACAACTATGCATCATACTCACTATCTAGCAAAATGGCAAAAGATGAAAAAAGTGTCATATCATTTTTACAGACTCTTGTTGAGAGCTGCCTGCATCAGGCAAAAGAGGAACTATCCGAGGTACAAAAATTATCTTCAAAACCTCTGGAGAGCTTTGACACCGCATACTATAGCGAAATACTCAAAAAAAATATGTATGAAGTAGATGAAGAACAATACCGCCCATATTTTGAACAAAAAAGCGCCCTTAATGGTATTTTTGATTTTTTAAACAAACTATTTAACATAGAGTTTAAAAAAGTAGATGAAAAACTATGGGATGAAAAAGCGCTATCTTACGACTTGTACTTAAACGGTGTACTAAAATCAAGGCTCTACTTGGATTTAGAGGCTAGAAAAGGCAAGAAAGGCGGTGCTTGGATGAATAACTTTCAGACTCACTGCAAAGATGAAAACAACAATAAACAACTATCATCCGCCGTCATAGTCTGCAACTTTGCACCATCAAGCTCTACAAATCCGTCTCTATTAAGACATGACGATGTAGTCACCCTTTTTCATGAAATGGGACACGCTCTGCATCATATGTTAAGTTCCGTTGATGAGAGCGGTGTTAGCGGTGTAAACGGCGTTGAATGGGATGCAGTCGAATTCCCGTCCCAATTTTTGGAAAACTTTGCCTACGAGCCTCATGTTCTAAAGCTTTTTGCAAAACACTACAAAACAAACGAAATCATTCCTAATGAGATGATTGAAAAATTGGTCCGCGCTAAAAACTTCTTATCAGCTTCTGGTATGCTAAGACAGCTAGAGTTTTCGCTTTTTGACTTCATATTACATACAAAACTATATCAAAAAAATGAAGTTCAAAAACTGCTTGACTCTATTAGAGAAACAACGGCAATTATAAAACCTCCTGCATACAATAAGTTTCAAAACGGCTTTTCACATATTTTTGCAGGCGGATACGCTGCAGGATATTACAGTTACAAATGGGCGGAAGTGCTAAGTGCAGATGCTTTTTTTAGCGTTGTTGATGAGGGCATCTTTGGCTCACATACTGCAGAGAAATATTTAGAAATCATTCTAAAAAAAGGCGGTTCTCAAAGTATGGATATGCTATTTAAAGAGTTAATGCAAAGAGAGCCAAACAGTGATAATTTACTAAGATTAAACGGGATTAAAAAATGAAATTTTTACTTTTACTTGCACTGCTATTATCAACCCTGCTAGGAGATACTATTTTGAAAGTTGCTACATATAATGTCGAAAATCTATTTGATTTACAAAAAAGCGGAAATGAGTATGATGAGTACATTCCAAACTCATCCTCAAAATGGAATGAAGACACATACAAAATCAAGTTAAAAAATATAACTCAAGTCATAAAAGAGATTGATGCAGATATCATTGCTCTAGAAGAGGTAGAATCACGAGAAGCTCTTCTTGATTTGAGATTTGAGCTGAAAAAAGAGGGTCAATACTATGAATATTATGATATTGCAGATAGAAAAAGCACTACCGTTAAAGTTGCCATTTTAAGTAAAATACCTTTTGTATCTTCTCAAGAGCTCTATGTTACGCATAACAATAGTTACAGAAATATTTTAGAGACAAAATTTAAAATTAACGCTAAAGAGCTATATATTTTTGTCAACCATTGGAGTTCAAAAGCACATCCCGAAAGCACGCGCCTAATTTCTGCAAAAGCACTAAAAGAGAGAATAGAAGAGATAGGAGTTGAAAAAAATATTATAGTTTTAGGCGATTTTAATTCAGACTACGAAGAGTATGTGAAATTTGAACGAAATAGAAGACTAAACGATACATACGGTAAAACAGGTATAAATCATATTCTTGAAACAACAAAACAAAAAGAGAGAGCAGCAGATGCCTCTTATATAAAAAACAGCCTCTATAATCTTTGGTATGACACCGATGAAGAAAATAGATACTCATATATATTTAAAGGGCAAAAAGAAGCAATTGATAATATACTTATTTCACAGTCTCTTTTGGACAAAAAAAATATCTATTATATAGATGGCACTATAAATAATTTTACAAAAGAGTATCTATTTAAGAAAAAAAATATCAATAGATGGGAAATTTCAAGAGCAAAAGTAAGACAACATAAAGGCAAAGGTTATTCAGACCATCTTCCTGTTGTTGCAAAATTTAACATAACTGATTGATTAAAAAGATTGTTAGTAAAGTAAGAAATGATCAACTAGGCAGCGACCTACATTCCCACACCTGAAAGATGCAGTATTATCAGCGATGAGAGGCTTAGCTTCCGGGTTCGGAATGGGGC
>JAUPKZ010000089.1 GCA_030837195.1 Campylobacterota bacterium | reverse complement strand
CCCTTCCTCACTGCTTCATTTGAACCTAAACTGAGCGGTTCCAGGTGAACCTAAACTGAGCGGTTCCAGGTGAACCTAAACTGAGCGGTTCCAGGTTTAGGGTTCAAGGTTCAAAGGTTATAGGCTAATGATATTCTTAACTTTATCGGCCTTCATTGCCGCCCGTCCGTATCACTCCTGGAACCTGAAACCTGAACAATGAAACCTGTGAACGGTTACAATACTTCCTTAACCATATTTGTAAAGATTGCCTCTTTGAGCATTCCCATTTATCCCTATTTTATCCGAAATTATCACCATATTAATGCTTTAACAAATCTTTGCATAGAATTTTTCGAACACAGACCCCGGTCTTTCCCCTTTTTAAGACCTTCTGTTCCCACAGAATTCACATTTGGCTTGACAACTATTTCAAATTCATCTTCTTGAAAATCTTTAACTTTTTCAACATATAAAAAAGATATATGGAAAATTTTCAATTTTTTCGGTATATTATTTCAACATATTGAATTATATGCCTTTTTTCAACATATCAAAAAGCTCAATATTTCTATTAAAATTACTATTATTTAATTTGGAAAACAATCACACTGCTTTTCTTCTAAATTTATTGAATTAAGGCACTCAACTAATTGATAAATCATTGTTATTGGATTTTGTTCAACATTAATTTCGCCATAATCGCTTATATGTTTTGTTACTAATCTTTTTGCATTGTTGATTGCAGTTTGTTGTTCACCTACAACAAGACTATAAACATCAGCAGATGCTTTGCTGTACTCCTTACGAAATTTTTCTTTAAAAATTTTATTTAAGTGGCTCTTTAAATCATCTCTATTCGTATGGGCATTAACTTGCTTAAAGTGCAAAAGTATCCATAGCTCATAAGATTCATTTGAAAAGGCTACGCAAATTCCTTTTTGTCTTGCTTCCTCAATAGTTCCTTTAAAATCATCGTTTGAAAAACTATCTCTATCAATTACTATCCACTCTTTTTCAAATTTAGTATCTGGATTTTTTTCTTTATATTTTTCTACAGCTTCTAAAACTTTTTTTGGATTAGTACCAATATGTTCTGCAAGGATAACTTTACCACTTAAGCCTTTATGATGTATAAGTTTTTCAAAATAATATCTTGATGATTTGGTATCTTCAAGTGCTATCAAAACGGCTTTAGATTCACTTTTATTCTTCGTTTTCCGTTTAGTTTTTTCGTTTTTATGAAAATCATCTGTTCCCACTATTGCACCTCAAGCCCAAAAGATGAGATATTTGGTTTTGCTCCAAACTTGCCCTCAAGGTAATTTTTTTCTAAATTCAGATCATTTCGACTTCCACTTTTATACTCTATCAACGAATAAAGCTCACTAGCCCCAAAAATATCTTTTTGAGTAAACCAAATTTGGTCTCTTCTAAAAAACTCTTGATTTAAAAGGTTTGTATCGTGTGTTGTAAAAATAAGCTGAGCATTATTTGGATTTGTCTCTTTTGAATTGAAAAGTTTCACAATTGCTTCAACTAGGTCTGTATGCAAACTATTATCAAGTTCATCAACTACTAAAACAGAACCTTTTTCTAAAGTATCAATAATTGGGGCAGAAAGTGCTAAAAGTTTTTGCGTCCCATCGGATTCAAAATTTAATTCAAATGTCTCATAATTGTGAAAACTATTTTCTTCATTATATACAATATGCTCTGTTTTTATTGTATTGACTCCATTTTTTTGTAAATGTTCTAAAATAAAACTAGGTAAAGCTTCTACTTCTTTTTCTTTGATTTTCAACTCTTCAAATGATATGTGTTTATTCACAATATCATAAATACCAACATCAGCACTTTTTACAAGATTTACAATTTTTTCTTTAAAATGTTCATTTTTTAATCTCTCAAAGCTCAAATGTTGAAATTCTTCACTTTTTAAATTTGATAGAATATTGAAATTTTTAAACCAATTTATAATTTTTGTTGAAATTTCACCATTAAATTGAGCAACAACAGATAAAAAAAGAGAATTGTCTCTTGTTTTTAATTCTAATTTTTTTCCCTCTTTAAAATGTGTTCCTAATTTAATCTCTGTGCTATCGCTTGTTTCTCTTTCAAAAAGAAATACCTTTCTTGCCCCAGATTGCAATTTTTTTTGCTCAAGATACTCTTTTAAAATAATTCCATTTTTATCTATCACAAAACCATAGTAATAGAGAATTTCATCAATAATAAATTCAATTTCAAAGCTTGTAGGTTCGTTTTGATTTTGTGTATTGAGTAAAAATGGTCTATGGACATATTTTACATTTAAATTAGCAGATAGCAATACAATCGACTTCATTTCTGCCATTGCATCAAGTAAACTACTTTTTCCACTCGCATTAGCTCCATAAATAACAGCTGACTTTAAAAGTGAAATATTGTTAATTTTATGCGTATTGCCTTCTATTAGATTGGCAAGACCTGTTGCCTCCATCGAAAAATCAACTCTATTTTTAAAAGATTTAAAGTTTTCAATATAAAAATTCAATAACATAATTTTACCTTTAACATTTCAATTGTGCTTATAGTAGCAAAAAAATATTTAACAAACAAAGTTATTTGTGAAAAAACCACAAATTTTTTAACAATTATATCAAATTCCCATTTCTCACACCGTCCTAACCCTATAACTACTAAGCTCCCTGCCTTTAGCATCGACAACATGCACCGCACATGCAAGGCATGGGTCAAAGGAGTGGATGACCCTTAGCACTTCAAGCGGTTTTGCGGTGTCTTTTATCTTTATGCCTATGAGCGCTTCTTCGTAGGCTCCTCTTTTGCCATCTTTGTCTTTTGGCGAGGCGTTCCAAGTGGTAGGTGCTATAACGGAGTAGTTTTTTATCTTTTGATTTTCTATGCTCACAAAGTGGGACAAAACGCCTCTAGGGACTTCAAAAAACGCTCTGCCTTTTGCATTTTGCGGGAGTTTTTCAAACTCGTATTTTGTCCAAGTTTGTGTGTCGTCATGTTTTATATTTTGAAGCAAATCCGAAACAAGTTTAAAAACATACTCGCAGATGTAAGCGCTCTCGATAGCCCTTGCGGCGTTTCTGCCAACTGTTGTAGATAAGTCCAAAAGCTCCAAATCGCTCTCTTTTAAAAACTCATCGACAAAAGGTTTTATAAACTCATTGCCGCCTAGGTAGCTTACAAGCACTCTCGCCAAAGGTCCGCTCTCCATCGCTTCACCTCCGTAGCGTGGGGCTTTTATCCATGAGTATTTGTCATCGTTTTTGGCAGTTTTTAGTGTTCCGTCCTCATTTAGGTCTGTATAGCATACCTCGCCGTCAGTACCATACCACGCCCTGTCCACCTCTTCGGTGATTTTACTCTCGTCAAACTCCTCTACTTTTGAAAAATCATGCGCATAGATTACTCCGCTGCTAAAGAGCTTTTGTCTCTCATCAAACTCATAACCACCTACGGACAAAAAGTTTCCCGCACTTCTGCCTAAACCAGCCTTTATATCGTCTCTGTAAGCAGCTGCCAAAAGCCTCATATCTGCCATATAAGCGTTATCGACAAACTCTTTTGCCTCTTTGATGTTAAAGATGTAGTCATTTAGCCTTTGAGGACTTAGCATATCCGCCACGCTTGTCACTCCGCCGACAACTATGCTTTGTGGATGCGGTGTTTTGCCGCCAAATATCGCTACCGCCTTACTCAACTGAGTTTGAAACTTGAGTGCCTCTAAGTAGTGCGAGAGCAGGATAAGATTTTGTTCGGTGGTAAGTCTATAGGCGCTATGCCCCCAGTATCCATTTGAAAATGGTCCTAGTCTGCCTGCTTTTACAAAGTTTTGAAGCTTGAGCAAAACTGCCTCATAGTGAGAAAACGAACTCTCATACTGGGTTTTTGCGTACTTTTTTGCCTCTTCTACGGCAAGGGCGGCATCGGCTTGAAGCGCACTTGTCACATCCACAAAGTCCAAAGAGTGCAGATGGTAAAAATGCACAACATGGTCTTGGATAAATAGCGCCATAGCCATCAAGTCTCTCACGATTTGTGCATTTTTTGGCAGCTCTATGCCGTAAGCATCCTCGACACTGCTCACCGCCGCACGAAAATGTGAGTTCGTGCAAACTCCGCAGATTCTGCCTGCCAAAAGCCCGGCATCACGCGGGTCTCGCTCTTTTAGAATCATCTCTATACCCCGAAAAAGCTGCCCGCTTGCATACGCTTCTCTTACAACGCCATCCTCATCCACCTCAACCTCAACCCTCAAATGCCCCTCTATGCGAGTGATGGGGTCAATGACTATTTTTTTCATGGTAAACTCTCTCATTTGCGTATTTGTCGAAAAAACCTTTTTCTGTACATGCCATGCACCCATGCCCTGCTTGAACGGGCCAACTTGTACCTTTGTTGAACTTCATCGTAGGGCAATTTGCATTTGCATAAGCGCCCTTGCATCCCATCTCAAAAAGACACCACCCTTTTTTTGCCCCCTCATCACCCCACTCTTTGACAAACTCGCCCGCATCGAAGTGTCCTCGTCTCTCGCAATTTTCATGAATCCTACCCTCATACGCCCAAAGAGGTCTGTTAAACTCATCAAGCGGAGGCATCTCCTCAAACATCATAAAATAAAGCAGCGTACCGACTATGTTTACAGGGTTTGTGGGGCATCCGGATATATTTATGACATCATCCCTCTCAAGCGCATCGGCGACCCCGACCGCACCCGTAGGGTTTGGCGCAGCAGCCACCACTCCGCCATCAAACGCACAACTTCCCACGGCAACGACAAGGGAGGCATCCTTTGCGCATCTTTTTAAGAGTTCTATGCCTGTCTCGCCCTTTGAGCCGATTCTTAGGTACTTTCCATCCAGCCCCAGAGGCACGGCACCCTCTACGATAAGCACATATTCGCCCCTTTGGTTTTTGATGATACCTTCAAGCGCACTCTCGCTCTCATCACCGCTTGCACTCATCAAAAGTTCGTGATAGTCAAGAGAGATGTAGTCAAATATCAAATCCTCGATGGAAGGGTTTGCCGATTTTATAAAAGCCTCCGAGTTTCCGCTGCAATCTGAGAGTTCAAGCCAGATGATTGGTATCTTGTTTAGCGTCTTTACCCCTTTTTGCACCACTTCTTCAAACTTTGGATGCAACTGCATATTTGCGGTAACCATGCTTATCCATCTGTTGACCTCATCATTTTTTATCTCCAAAGACTCCATCGCCGCCTCAAGGTTGCTCTCATCAAGCTGGTTTTTTGGATGAAGTTTGTTAAATTTATCAACTCTTTTTTGAGCTTCTTGAACCTTTTTTTCTACTTCTACATCTTTGGGGCTTCTTTGAACCATGCTAGGGTCTATGAGATGCTGTGACTCATCTATGATTTTTACAACCTCGCCCCTGCACCTGCCGCAAACTCTGCCCACTTGCGAAAAGTGCGCCAAATCCGCAAAGCTCCCCACGCCGTTTTGCACAACCAGAGCAACCAAATCATTATGATAAACACCCGTGCAACTGCAAACAAGCTTGCCCCTTGCT
>JAUPKZ010000032.1 GCA_030837195.1 Campylobacterota bacterium | reverse complement strand
TTTGTCGATAAAAAACGACAAAATAAAGCAGCATCAATTTATGGGTTTTTTAATCCAACTTGCATTTGTAGATAGAGAAGTAAGCAAAAGCGAAGAAGAAATTTTAGCATCCATTGCGGAAGCGCTAAATTTTAATCCTAAAAGTTACCATACCATTTTTGATCAATTTGAAAAAATGCTCCACAGTATGCAACCAAAAGCAAATGTTGGCGATGCCTATAAACTTTTAGGCGTAAATGAGCGTGATGATATGGACACTATCAAAAAAGCATATAGAAAACTCATCAGAGAGTATCATCCCGATATCATCAAATCTCAAGGCAAAGATGATGCTTATATGCAAGAGGCTACCGCAAAAACGCAAGAGATAAACCAAGCCTACGAGATGATAAAGGCACACAGAAAAGTTGTTCAATAATACAACTTCTACATAAAAGCGTCATTCCGAACTTGATTGGGGATCTAAAAAATTAATTAATCAGAAGTTTCAATTCTTAAAATCCGCTTCCCAGAAAAAGTCTATCCATTCATCTGCCTCATTTACCCAAAAATGCGGCTCATACACTGATGTTTTTTTATAAAATAGCGTACATGACTTAAAATCTATATCTATATACATATCTTGAAGATATTTCATAACCGCACTAAGCGTCTCACCGCTATCTGCTATATCATCGACTACTAAAACGCTCTTAAGTCCGTTTAGTTCGCATTTTCCAAGTAAAGTTATATGCTCTCGTTTTATAGCATCATCATATAGCTGACTTCTTATGCTCTGAACATTTCTTATCTCTAAAGCCTCGGAAAGAGCATGCGAAAGCGTCAATCCCCCTCTTGCAATAGTTACAATGGCGTCACATTTTAACCCTTCAAGCATACCGATAAGCACTTTTGTATCATTTTTAAAATTTTCATAACTATAGTATTTCATAACATATATTTTACCTTTTTTGGCTTTTCATTAATATAAATTTGTTAGAATGGTAACATTAAAAGGAGATTTGCATATGGTAAGAGTTATATCATCTATTGCAACGGCAGTTGTGCTTTTAACTATTATAAGCGGCTGCAGCGAACCTACGCCCGAAGAAGCGCAAGATATAAGAGTTGGAGAGTGTAAGCAAGAAAACAGTACCGCTCCTAAATGGACATGCGTTCCTGAGTTAAAAGGTTTTTACTCAGCTGTGGGAATTGCAGAGCGAAGTGCCGCAGGCATGGCATATATGAGAAAAGTTGCTCTTGCAAACGGCAGATCCGATCTGGCACAACAGATACAAACACTAGTAAAAGATAAGATAACTATATACACAGGCACTACAGGAAGCGCAAAGAGTGAAACCGTAGATCAGGCAACGGAAACGGTTACAAAACAAGTAGCAAAAGTAGATCTTGCAGGCTCTAAAGCCATAGATATGTGGACTGCTCCATCGGGAGCTCTTTATATGTTGGTAACCGTTAGCAAAGATGATGCAAACGAACAAATCAGAAGCAATTTAAGAACAAGCTTCAAAAATGAACAAGCACTCTGGCAACAGTTTAAGGCTAAAAATGCTTTAGAGGATCTTGAAAAAGAGTTTGAAGAGTAAAGCCATATGCTAAAATCAACTCTTATTGTCTTTATCTCTTTTATGATTCTATTTAGCGGCTGTACTACAAAAGAGGTTGTTATGTATGACAACAACCAAGAAGTGCCTATGGTATCTGAAGCAGAGCCCGTTGTAGAAGAAACCCCTCAGCAAGTAAATCAAGACGAGATTCTTCGCGTGGCACTTGTTCAAAGCGCTCTGAAGTATCTAAATAAAAAAGACGGCAAAGATTGTTCAGGGTTTGTGCATCTCATCAATACCCAAAATAACGATTTTTACTATAGCTCTTCTGATTTAAGCAAATTTTTTACAAATGAACATCGTTCAAAAGCAATATACAACATGATGAAAAAAGAGTATAAACTCGTCCAAGACGAGACACCAAAGATTGCGGATTTGGTATTTTTTGAAGATACATTCCAAAAAACAAAACGAAACAAAGGCGCTCTAAATATTACCCATGTAGGCATTATTACGCAAATCGACGATGACGGCACTATCCATTTTATACACCACTCAAGAGGCACAAACAGAATTGACCAGCTCAATATGAAATATGCGGCTTCTCAAAATATTTCAGGAAAAAATGTAAATAGCTATCTTAAACAGTGTGATGCTAAAACTCCAAAGCAGCAATGCCTAAGTTCCTATTTTTTTAGTTCCTTTGCCACACCTATACAAAATGAGCATATAGAGTTAACACAAAAATAGTTTACTTTAAAAGCTCCTTTAGCTACAATTACATATTACAAACTCCTCTTCACTAAAATTTAAGGTAACAAATGAAAAAAATTGCTATTATAGGCCGTCCGAATGTCGGTAAAAGCTCTCTATTTAACAGACTCGTAAAAAAAAGAGACGCCATTACCTCCGAACAAGCCGGAACAACAAGGGATGTAAAAAGACGCCCCGTAACAATAGTTGACAAACAAGCAATTCTTTTAGATACCGGCGGACTTGACAAAGGCTGCGAGCTTTTTGACAAAATCAAAGAAAAATCTTTAGAAGCCGCACATCACGCGGACATCATACTATATATGGTAGATGGCAAAAGCATTCCTGAAGATGAAGATAAAAAACTTTTTTATGAGCTAGAATCCCTCGGTAAAGATGTGGCTCTTGTCGTAAATAAAATCGACAATGACAAGATGAAAGAGCAGCTATGGGATTTTTATGAATTTGGCACTGATGCTATTTTTGGTATATCGGTGGCACATAATAGAAGTGTAAATGCCCTTTTAGAGTGGATATATGATAGATTACCGGACTCTGACATCATCAAAGACGAAGATGAAAACAGCGAAGAGGCTATGGACGAAGATGAAGAAGAAGGGGTTGATTTCTTTGAAGAAGTGCAAGATTATGATGATGAGGATGATAGCTTTTTCTATACCGATGATGAAGAGGTAGAGGAAGATGAAAACTCCATTTTTGCGCAAAACGACAAGATAAAAGAGTTTGATGCAACTGATGTCAATCATATAAAAATCTCTATCATCGGTCGCACGAATGTCGGCAAAAGCTCTCTTTTAAATGCTCTCTTAGGCGAGGAACGCTCCGTAGTAAGTAGTGTTTCGGGCACTACTATAGATCCTATTGACGAAAGCATAGAGTATAAGGGAAAACAGCTTACATTCGTCGATACTGCAGGGCTTAGACGCCGCGGTAAAATTGTAGGAATTGAAAAATTTGCACTTCTTAGAACAAAAGAGATGCTTGAAAACTCAAATATGGCACTCTTAGTACTTGATGCTAGCGAACCGTTTTTAGATCTTGATGAAAAAATAGCAGGACTCATAGATCAAAACCGTCTTGCTTGTATCATAGTTTTAAATAAATGGGATATATCCGACAGAGAAGCATATGATAAAATTATAGAAGAAGTGAGATATAGATTTAAATTTCTCTCTTATGCACCCATTATCACGCTCTCTGCCAATACACACAAAAGGGTGGATAAACTCTATGATATGATTTTAGAGATTAATGAAAACTACTCACAGCATATACCTACATCTCAACTAAACGATGTTTTACAAAAAGCAATGAGAAGACATCAGCTTCCATCAATGCACGGGCAAGTCATAAAGATTTACTATGCAACGCAATATGAAACAAGACCGCCGAAAATTGCTATAGTTATGAACAAACCAAAAGGTTTGCATTTTACATATAGACGCTACTTGACAAATAAAATAAGAGAGGCCTTTAACTTTAGCGGAACCCCTGTTTTGTTTAAAGCTAAAAAAAGATCTGAAAAATAATACAAAGAAGGTGCTATGAGTCTGAAGCTAAAACTATTTTTTTTGCTTATTTTAGCTGCAAATATTCTCATTATTTTTTACTACCAATATTTCACATATAGAGCATTTTTCAACTCCGATGCAGCCATAACAAATATATTGGCACAGGAGATGATATCGCAAAAATCATACTATCCGGATACTTGGTGGTATGTAAACGGCGATATATGGACTTTTTATAAACATACACTAGCTGCCATTTTTATTTTAGCAGGATTTAGCGCATATACTGTTCATACCGCCGTAGTTCTTGTTTTTTTTATATTTTCTCTTTTTTTAACATACAAGTACCTAAAAAAAATCGCTATAGATACAAAAGGAATTCTAGTCGCACTAGTAGGCATATCTACGCTCTACTCTCCTATGTATGCAAGAGAGGTGCTTGGAGAGAGTGCCTATATCTGGTACTATAGCGCCATTATTTTATATCTTTATAGTTTTTATGTACTCACATATGAAAGCTACGATAAAAGAAAAGCGTTTTTTGCAACATTACTCATCTTGTTCTTAAGTATTATGTTTGTTGCAGAAAATCCAAGCAGATTTGCAATCTATTTTATGGCTCCGCTCTTTTCCCCACTCTTTTTGCTCTACCCGTCTATTGAGTTGAAATATAAAAAAATTGCTCTTTACTTTATGATAGGGCTTGTTTTAGGCATAATTTATAGATACTTTATATCTACTCATATTCAGATGCAAGCAGGCGTAGAGAAAGCTTTTATCATTCCCTTTGAGGAGCTTCCCGTCCACATATGGAGATCATTTGGCGGGCTTATCAATTTTTACGGTGCTCTTTGGGAAGACAAAACTCATTTTCCATCCTTTTTAGGTGTAATTTTTATATTTAAACTGTTGCTTCTGCCGATTGCTTTTTTTGCACCTATATTCTATTCCGTAAAAAACAAAAATACTCTTAACTTTTTTCAAATATACACAATCGTTCTTGGATATATTGCATTTTTTATTATTTTTGGAATCTACTCATTTACATCACTTCATATTAACGGTTTATATGCCGCAAAAGAAAATATTAGGTATATAATTCCATTTGTATTAATAATATCAATCGCAAACGGTATAGCTTGGAAGTTTTACTCGCAAAGAATTAAGATTTTACTTCTATTTTCAGTTATTTTGTCTTATTTGTCTATTTTTCATACGCTTCATCAAGAAGAAACAAATAAAATCATAAAAGATAGAGAAGAAGTCATACAGGCACTCATTAAAAACAATGCGACCAAGGGATACGCACCTTATTGGCATTCGCATATTTTTACTGTTTTGAGTGACAATAAAGTGGAAGTAAGACCTCTTGAAGATCAAAATTATGAAAGAGAAGCAGGAACTTGGTTATCAAGCTCCACTTGGTATGATAAAAACTATACCGATAAAAACTCTTTTATTCTTATGCCAAAAGATAAAATAGAGCCTTTTGAAAAAGCAACAAGTGAGCAAAATCTAACAAAAGCATCAAAAACGCTTGAACTTGATAGTTATAAAATATATATATTTGATCAAAATCCCATTAAAAAATAGATAAAAGGGGAAACTTATGCAAATTAGTGTTATATCGCCAATATATGGATGCAGAGAATCTTTGGAAAAACTCCACAAAGATGTAACCGCAACTCTGCAAAAAATTTGTAGCAGCTATGAAATCATCTTTATAAATGACAACTGCCCGCAAAACTCATGGGAAGTGGTGTCAAACATTGCAAAAAACGATAAAAATGTAAAAGCCATTAAACTCTCAAGAAATTTTGGGCAACACTACGCCATAACTGCCGGAATAGACCACTGTAGCGGTGATTATGTAGTGGTTATGGATTGTGATTTACAAGACAGACCTCAAGAGATAGAAAAACTCTACAAAAAAGCGCTTGAAGGTTATGATATAGTTTACGGAAGAAGAGTTGAGAGACAAGATAGTTTTTTTAAAACATTTTCATCAAAACTCTTTTATAAAACCCTAGAGTATTTTACAGAAACCGAGCATGACCATACCATAGGAAACTTTGGAATATACTCAAAAAAAGTTATAGAAGCCGTAAAAGGGCTAAAAGAAAAAAGCAGGGATTTTTTACTCCTCGTTAAAATAGTCGGCTTCAAAAAAACAGAGATTGCCGTAGAGCACGATGAAAGAATATACGGCACATCATCATATACTCTATCAAAAATGGTAAATCTAGCAATAGACTCGATTATATCTCACTCAAACAAGCCGCTAAAACTTATTATAAAATTTGGGCTACTAGTTTCAATGCTCTCTCTTTTTGTTGCTTTAGGGTTGGTCATAGCACATTATACATACGGCTTTACGGCTGAGGGGTGGACTAGCTTGATGGTCTCTATGTTTTTTCTATTTGGCTTACTATTTGGAATTCTTGGAATTATAGGACTATACATAGGAAAAATCTTTGATCAGGTAAAAGACAGACCTCTTTATATAGTAGATGAAATTATAAATTAAAAATGAGATTATAGATGAAAAAAGTAGCTATTTTACAATCAAATTATATCCCGTGGAAAGGGTATTTTGACATAATCAATATGGTTGATGAGTTTGTTATATACGACTGTGTTCAATATACAAAAAACGACTGGAGAAATAGAAACCAAATTAAAACACCAAACGGTGTACAATGGCTAACAATTCCATGCCGTTTTGAGTCAATGAACCAAAAGATAAACGAAACAAAAGTGACCGATAAGTTATGGGCAGGCAAACACTTTAAAACCATCTCTCAAAACTACTCAAAAGCAAAACATTTTAAAGAGTATGCACCGACTTTTGAAGCTCTTTATAAAGATGTCGCAAGCGAAGAACTGCTAAGTGTTATAAACTATAAGTTTATTATTGCTATTAACAATATTTTAGGCATAAAAACAAAAATTTCAAAATGCGAAGATTTTGACCTCATAGAAGGGCAGACTTCAAGACTCGTGAAAATATGCAAAGATGCATGTGCCACTCACTATCTTAGCGGTCCTGCCGCAAAAGATTATCTTGATGAGAGTTTATTTGAAGATGTCGGCATTAAAGTGGAGTGGATGGATTATAGCGGCTACAATGAATATGAACAGTTGTTCTCTCCTTTTGTTCACGGCGTAAGCATACTTGATTTGATTTTTAATGAGGGCAGTAATGCTACAAAATATATGAAAAGCTTTAAGGAAGAAAAATGATACCGTTTAACAAACCCCCTTTGGCAGGTAATGAAGAGAAATATGTACTAGAGTCTATGAGAAGCGCTAAAATCTCAGGGGATGGAGAGTTTACAAAAAGATGCCATAAATGGTTTGAAGATAGACTCGGATGTAAAAAAGCACTTTTGACTACAAGCTGTACTCATGCCTTAGAGATGGCAGCCATACTGCTTGATATACAAAAAGACGATGAAGTGATTATGCCATCATATACCTTTGTAAGCACTGCAAATGCTTTTGTGCTAAGAGGTGCAAAAATAGTATTTGTAGATATTAGAAAAGATACTATGAATATAGATGAAACAAAGATAGAAGCGGCTATCACTTCAAAAACAAGAGCCATAGTTCCCGTACACTATGCAGGCGTAGGGTGTGAGATGGATACTATTATGGATATAGCTAAGCGCCACAACCTTTTTGTAGTAGAAGATGCGGCTCAAGGTATGATGAGCAGCTACAAAGGCAAGGCTCTTGGAACCATAGGACATCTTGGAGCATTTAGCTTTCATGAAACAAAAAACTATACAAGTGCTGGTGAGGGAGGACTTCTTATCATCAATGATGAAAAGTTTAAAGAAAGAGCGGAGATCATCAGAGAAAAAGGAACAAACAGAAGTCTTTTCTTTCGCGGAATGGTTGACAAATACTCATGGGTGGACTTAGGAAGCAGTTACTTGATGAATGATGTAAGTGCCGCTTACCTTTGGGGAAATTTAGAATGTGCGGATGAGATAAACGAAAATAGACTAAACACATGGCAAAAGTACTATGACACACTTAAAGCTCTTGAAGAAAAAGGTTTGGTAGAACTCCCTATTATCCCTGATGGCTGCATTCAAAATGCTCATATGTTCTATCTAAAAGTAAAAGATTTAGATGAGAGAACTGCTCTTTTGGATGAGTTTAAAAAAGAGAACATCTGGGCGGTATTTCACTATGTACCTCTTCACTCTGCACCTGCCGGATTGAAGTTTGCCAGATTTGAGGGTGAAGATGTTTATACTACAAAAGAGAGTGAGAGACTGCTTAGACTTCCTATGTATTATGGCATAAGCGATGGTGAGATAGAGACTGTTTGCAATATAATTAAAACTTTTTACGGCAGATAATTATGGGGTATGTATATATTTTCGGGACTATATTTTTTACGGTTTATGGACAGCTTATCATAAAATGGAGAATTGGCAACTACGGCTCCCTGCCTGAGGAGACAATCGAAAAATTTCTCTTTTTGCTAAAACTTTTTTTAGACCCGTTCATCTTTAGCGGATTTATCAGTGCATTTTTGGCTTCTATGTGTTGGATGGCGGCTATGACAAAATTTGAGCTAAGTTATGCCTATCCTTTTATGGGGCTTACATTTATACTTGTTTCTGTTTTTGGAATTTTATTTATGGGTGAGAGTTTTAATCTATATAAAGTGCTAGGTCTTCTGCTTATAGTATCAGGCATTATTATAACAGCCAGAGCGTAAACTTTGTTATATCCTGAGTTTTTGGCTCAGGATATATTTGCTAAAACGGCTTCATAATTACCATAGCAACTATTACAAGAAGTAGTAAAGTCGGAACTTCATTATATGCTCTGAAAAACTTTCCGCTTTTATCGCACTTGTTTTGCAAAAACTTCATTCTGTAATTTCCAAGCGAAAAAAAGTATGCTACTAAAATCAAAGCAAAAAGTATTTTAGTATGTAACCAGCCTCCGGTTGAGAGGATATTGACGCCATAATGAGATGTAGATAAAAGTATCATAGCAACCCCGCTAAGCAAAGTTGCCCACATAGCAGGAACGCCTATATACTTATATATTTTCATCTCCATAACTTTTACAACTTTAACAAAACCCTCATTTTCAATATTTTCGGCATGGTAAACGAAAAGCCGCGGCATATAAAAAAGAACTGCATACCACGAAATAAAAGAGAGTATATGAAACCAGAGTATCCAACTATACATTTATCACTCTACCACTTCTATATCTTTTATAGAACCGCCTCTATGCGAAATAACTTTATCATGTAGTCTGCGAAGCGCTTTTGACGCTCTATCTATTGCCAAATCAATCGCTGCATCCAAGTCATTGTCATCTTGAGTGATAACTACAGGCTCTGCATGCGCTATATGAATATCAAACTCTACTGAAATACCTTTTTTCTCTTTTCTTAGATTGACATTTACCGTTGTTATATCTAGTGAATATTTTTTAAAATTTGCTACCGCCGCTTCAATATGGGCTCTTGTGTTTGCGTGAAGCGTTATATCTTTTGCATGAACTTGTACATTCATTTTACATCCTTTTAAAACCTAAATTTCCCAATCATAACGAAATAAAGTTAAATTTTGTATAATTCGAACAATAATTATATGGAGTTTTATAAAAATGAGAGTATTAACAGGGATTCAGCCATCGGGAGATTTGCACATAGGAAACTATTTTGGCTCCATCAAGCAAATGGTAGAGGCTCAAGATAAAAATGAGACATTTGCATTTATAGCAAACTACCACGCAATGACTACGGTAAGCGATGGAGATAGACTCGCAAAACTCACTATGCAGTGTGCTACCGACTTTTTAGCTCTTGGCATTGACCCGCAAAAATCTGTTTTTTGGGTACAATCGGATGTCAAAGAGGTGCTAGAGTTATACTGGGTACTCTCATCTTTTGCGCCTATGGGACTATTAGAACGCGCACACAGCTACAAAGATAAAACGGCAAAAGGATTTGCGACAAATCATTCGCTATTTTCTTATCCGGTTTTAATGGCAGCAGATATATTGCTTTTTAACTCCCAAATAGTACCTGTCGGCAAAGATCAAATTCAACATGTCGAAATTGCAAGAGATATCGCCATCAAGTTTAATAACCAGTATGGAGATATATTAAGTATTCCTGAATTTAAAGTTCAAGAGGAAGTTGCAACCGTTTTAGGAATTGACGGACAGAAAATGTCAAAAAGCTACGGAAATATAGTAAACATCTTCGGAGAAGAAAAATCGCAGTTAAAGACTATTAAAAAAATTGTCACCGAAAATGTAGCAATGGAAGAGCCAAAAGAGTATGAAACCTGCAATGTTTACAACATGGCAAAACTCTTTTTAGAGGGCGATAACCTCATTGCACTTCAAGAGAGATACAAAAGAGGCGGCGAAGGGCATGGACACTTTAAAATCTATCTTGCAGAAGTTATGTGGGAGTACTTTAGAGAGTTCAGACAAAAGCGAGAATATTTTGAAGCAAACCAAGATGAAGTAAGAGAGATTTTACAATCAGGTGCCGCAAAGGCAAGAGAAGAAGCAATGCCTATTATAGAGAAGATACGAAGTGTTACGGGGATTAAATACTAATGTTTGATATAAAAGAGTTTTTAACGCAAGACCATAGAGAGTGTGATGAGCTATTTGCAGAGTTAGAAGATGCAGTTGCAAAAAAAAGCGGTGATATTGATGAAAAATTTGAGAAATTTTATGATGATTTAACAAACCATTTTAAGATGGAAGAGATGATACTATTTCCAATGCTAGGAGAGTTTGTAACCATATCAAACAATCCTTTAAGAGCAATGGAGATGGAGCACGAACAGATGCGAGTGCTCCTCTCAAAAATGCGCAAAGCGACTGAGAAGATGGACAAAGAGAGTTTTTTTTCTCTCTCAGAAACACTTATGTTATTGATGCAACAGCACAATATAAAAGAGGAACAGCTCATATATACCATGGCAAACGAGCATTTAGCAGATGAAGCGAGCTATGTCATATCTCAGATGAGAAGCATAGCTTATTGATTTCTTTGCTTATCCAGCCAGACCATCAAGCCTTTTTGGGCATGGAGTCTATTTTCTGCTTCATCAAATACGATTTGTGCATGTTTTTCAAAAACTTCTTCGCTTACCTCCAAACCTCTATATGCAGGAAGGCAGTGTAGAAACTTCGCGCCATCTTGTGCTAGCGACATCATAGCATCATCCACCATAAAGCCGTTAAAAATTCTAATTCGTTCCTCTTTTTCGTCCTCTTGCCCCATAGATGTCCAAGTATCCGTGGTAACAACACTAGCGCCTTTTACTGCCTCTTTTGGATCGTTCATAGTTTTTATAACCGCACCGCTCTCTTTAGCTATAAGAAGAGCCTCTTGAAGTATAGATTCATTTACTTCATACCCTCTTGGAGTTGCTATACGGAGTTCAAATCCGAGTTTTGCGGCAAGCATCATCCATGAATGTGTCATATTGTTCCCATCGCCGACATAGGCAGCTATTATGTTGTTATGCATACCGTGTTCAACTAAAGTCATATAGTCGGCTAGCAACTGTACGGGATGAAAAGAGTCTGTAAGCCCGTTTATAACGGGCACTTTTGAGTATGATGCAAACTCCTCTATTTTGGAGTGTTCAAAAGTTCTTATCATAACCATATCACACATACTCGAAATGACCCGCGCAGTATCTTTGACCGGCTCGCCTCTGCCTAAATGGATATCACGGTTTGATAAAAAAAGCGCATGCCCGCCAAGCTGATACATTCCCGTTTCAAAGCTAACGCGTGTTCGCGTAGAGCTCTTTTCAAATATCATTGCAAGCGTTTGGTTTTTTAACTCGTTGTTATAGATTTTTTGCTTAAGGTTTCTCTTGATACTAAGCCCGAGATCTATAATCTCTAAGATCTCTTCTTTAGTAAAATCTCTAAGCGTTAAAAAATGTCTCATCTACATATCCAAAATTTTAAATAAGGCGTAAGTTTATACTAATTTTCTTTAAATGTTCTTACTTTTGCAGAATTTTTGCAACCTCTTTTGCATGGTACGAGATGATGATATCCGCACCTGCTCTCTTAAAGCTAGTCATAGTCTCCATAACAACTCTCTCATAGTCGATAAGACCGTTCATACCTGCAAATTTTATCATCGCATATTCACCGCTTACATTGTAAACTGCCATAGGAAGAGTAGTTGCATCTTTTATCTCTCTAACAATATCCAAGTATGCAAGAGCAGGCTTTACCATAAGAATATCCGCGCCCTGCATCTCATCCGCAATACTCTCGGCAATTGCTTCTCTTCTGTTTGCAGGATCCATCTGGTATGATGAACGATCTCCAAAACTAGGAGCAGACTCCGCCACATCGCGAAATGGTCCATAATACCCTGAAGCAAATTTTGTAGAATAGCTCATGATAGGCATATTTTCATAACCTGCACCATCAAGTGCATCTCTGAGCGTTTGGATAATCCCATCCATCATACCCGATGGAGCAATCATATCTGCTCCTGCTTTTGCATGAACGATAGCTTGTTTTGCAGAGATTTCTAGCGTTGCGTCATTATTTACGCTTTGAGTTTTTACATCTATGATACCGCAATGTCCGTGTTCCGTATATTCACAAAAACATAAATCTGTTACAACAAACATATCCGGATGTGCTTTTTTAACTGCGCGAATTGCTTTTGCTATAATACCGTGTTCACAGAGTGAATCTGAGCCTACAGAGTCTTTAACATCCGGAATACCAAAAAGTATAATAGAGTAGAGTCCAAGCTTTTTCAACTCTTCACACTCCTTTAAAACCTCATCAATGCTCATTTGAAATACGCCCGGCATAGAAGCAATCTCTGTTTTTATACCCTCTCCCGAGCGAACAAAAAGAGGATATATAAAATCATTTACACTCACACTTGTCTCACGAACAAGCGCTCTTAAATGAGGATTTAGACGGGTTCTGCGAAATCTTTGAAACATTATTAAACCTTTTTAAGCTATAATTTTTAAAATTTTATCTTTAATTTTTAAATTTTTACATTAATTTAGGACAATTTTATTGAATATAGAGATTTCGCAAGTAGCAAAATTGCCATCACGATTCGGCGATTTTAAAGTCAAGGTCTTTAAAGAGGGATGCAAAGAGCATCTTGTTATCTATAAAGAGCCATTAGATAAAATCCCTATAGTGAGAGTTCACTCAGAGTGTTTAACAGGCGATGCAATGGGTAGCCTAAAGTGCGACTGCGGCGATCAACTTGAATATGCGCTTAAACTCGCTTCAAAAACAAACGGTATGGTTATATATCTTAGACAAGAGGGTCGCAACATAGGGCTGCTTAACAAGATAAACGCTTATGCCCTGCAAGATGAAGGATTAAACACCATAGAAGCAAATCATCAGTTGGGGTTTGATGCAGATGAGAGGACTTATGAGATAGTCCCATTTATACTCAAGCATTTTGGCATCTCTAAAATCAAATTGCTCACAAACAACCCAAAAAAAATAGATTCGCTAAGTGACATAGAAATTATAGAGAGAGTGCCGATTATTATGAAATCAAACCCGCACAACGAAGCTTACTTAAATGTAAAAAAAGAGAGTATGGGGCATCTGCTTTAGTAGATTGTCGCATCAGGCAAAAAAGGATTTTTTTGAATTTAAAAACTGCTCTACTTGATGAAAAGCTAGAACTTCCGGAGAATTTTTTTCATAATATACAAAAATATAAAGAGCATCTCTTTAAATGGAACAAAATTCACAACCTAACAGGTGCAAAAGATGAAGCAACCATAGATGAGTTCATCTATGATGCCGTTTTACCCATAAGCTTTTTACCAAAAGTAAAAGATATCGTTGACATAGGCACGGGTGCAGGTTTTCCTGGCTTGATTTTAGCAATGGCACTGCCTAAAACCCAAGTCACTCTAGTTGAACCGCTCGCTAAGAGAGCAAGCTTTTTGCAGTTTATAAAAGCTGATTTGGCGCTAGAGAATGTAGTCGTTATGAAAAAAAGAGCCGAAGAACTGCAGAATCATAACTTTGCTCTTGTTACTTCAAGAGCGGTAACCGATACAAATATGCTTCTTGAACTTAGCAAAAACCTCAGAGACAACAACTCTCTTTTACTTTTTTACAAAGGTGAAAGGGTATATGATGAGATTTCAAACGATATGCCGCACAAAGTTATAAAAGCAAAAAATAGACACTATCTACTTATAGGAGGTTCTTTATAATGTTACTAAAAATTTTACTGATTGTCGCTCTCATAGCCGCAGTATATTTTATTTTTTTCAAGAAAAAACCGATACGGCAAAACCATGATAAAGAAACAAATAAAAAAAGCCAACATCCAAGCAGTGATATGGTAGAGTGTGCAAGCTGCGGCATTTATACGGAAGCTGACGATGCCATAATAAGCAACGGTAAATATTACTGCTCAAAAGAGTGCCAACAAAGGGGATAAAATGCTGTTTTTCGGACATAGATTTTTGCAAAGTATTCAGTTTTACCATGTTTTTAACATAGAAGCCATCTTAAGCACTCCACCCTCATCTACGCTCTATATAGAGTTTGACGAAGAGAATTTAGACATCATCAACTATGCTCTGCTAAACTCTATGCCTACGGCAATCTATGTAAAAAACTTAACAGAGGTTCTGTATGCCTCTTCACTTGGAGCTTCTTATATAGTCGTTGAAGAAGCATTGGCAAAAAGTGCGCAAAACCTAGCGGACAACTATCTATTTGATGCAAAAATCTTAGCGCTTATAGAAAGCGAGAGCGCCATCGAGGAGCTAGCACTCCTTGGTGTTGACGGTGTTGTATTTTGTGATGCTATTGTTAAAATAACATCATAAAAAATTATACTTTTACAACAAAATATATTTTTTTTTGTTATAATAGGATAGCAAGTTAAAGGAGGAGGGTTGTATGTTTAAACTAAATGATAACTTTTTAAAAGCAATTCCTCTTTTATTTTTTATAATTGTCGCATTTAAGGTATTTTACCAGTACATAGAGACAAAAAACAGACAGTATGAGTTTGCACAAAAAGAGACGGAAGTCTTAAACAGTTATGTGATTGAAAACCGAAACTATTATCAAAAACTTTTTTTTGACGGCACAGTGGAACTTAATGAAAAAACACTCCTTGCCCTGCCTGCATATAGTTCACACATCATTTCGGAAAAGTTTTCAAAAAACAACCCTCTAAACATAACTTTAAAAACTGTATCAGACCGTGCCAGAAACAGCAAAAACCAAGCAGATAAAAATGAACTAAAAGCAATAGAATTTTTCAAAAAAAATCCAAATGAAACAAAATATTTTGATGATAGCGACAATCATATCTACCAATATGCAAAAGTTTTAAAAATAGACGCAAGTTGTCTAAAGTGCCACGGGAAAAAGGAAGAGGCTCCATCGTACATACAAGAACGCTACGCCAATGCGTATGATTATGCGCTTGAAGATGTTAGAGGAATCATAAGCATCCAAATCCCTAAGAAAAATTTGGATAGCTACTTCTTTAAAAACTTTTTTAAATCCATCCTATTTGATTTATCTCTCTTTTTACTGCTCTTTTTAGGAGTTGCATACATTTTAAGAGAATCTAAAAAGCTAAATAGCGCACTTGAAGAGAAAGTAAAGACAAAAACGGAT
Organism: Campylobacterota bacterium; assembly: GCA_030837195.1. GTDB lineage: Bacteria > Campylobacterota > Campylobacteria > Campylobacterales > Sulfurimonadaceae > Sulfurimonas. Next base: position 1,622 of record JAUPKZ010000032.1, on the reverse strand, counting down.
GAACTTAAAAACTCATTTTTACTAGAAAGACTCACAAAGCTTCCAAACAGACTAAAACTGATAGAAGACATAGAACAAAACAAAAATGCTTCAAGCATACATCTTGCACTTATTAATGTTGATTCATTTAAAAATATAAACGACTTGTATGGCTATGATGTGGGTGATAAAATTCTTATTGAAATCTCAAAACAGATACGCAGGCTTTGCCAAAATCCGGAATTTGTTTATAAGCTTCCAAATGATGAGTTTGCAATTCTCACTACGGTAGATATATCAAAAGAAGAGTTTTTCAAGGCAACTTTAACATTGCTACATAAAATAAACGAGATGAAGTTCAATGTTGCCGAACAATCAATTGCGGTCTCATTTAGTTGCGGCGTTGCATCAAATGAAAGCTCTATTCTTATCAAAGCAAATACGGCGCTTCAAATCGCAAAAAAACATTCAAAAAGTGTTGTTGCCTACGACAGTTCACTTGATGCAAAAGAGCAGATTGCAAAAAACCTTGATGCTTTGGTGCTTCTAAAAGATGCCATTAAAAATGACAGAATCATCCCATACTACCAACCGATATACAATACAAGAACACAGAAGATAGAAAGATACGAAGCACTCGCTAGAATTATTACTCAGGATTCAAAAGTAATTGCTCCTTTTGCTTTTTTAGATGTCGCTATAAAATCAAAACTCTATCCTGAGATTACAAAAGCAATGATAAGTAAATCTTTTGAATTTTTTAAAGACAAAGATCTCTCATTCTCGATCAACCTCTCTATTTTAGATATACAAAATCAAGAAACAATGAAGTTTATAGAAGAGCGGCTAAATAATTACGATGCGTCAAAAGTAGTTTTTGAGATACTAGAGAGCGATAAAATAGAAGACTACAAAGAGTTAAAACATTTCATACAAGTAGTAAAAAAATTCGGATGTAAAATTGCTATTGATGATTTTGGAAGCGGCTATTCAAACTTCTCGCACATTTTTGAACTCAATGTTGACTATCTAAAAATTGATGCCTCACTTGTGAAGTTTATAACAACCGACAACTCTTCAAGAGTCATAGTAAAAACAATCATAAATTTTGCAACAAACCTTGGACTAAAAACCGTTGCAGAGTTTGTAGAAGATAAAGATGCCCTTGATTTGCTAGAAAAAATGGGCGTTGACTTCGTTCAAGGCTACTACATAGGCAAACCCGACAAAGAGCTGGTTAAAGATTAAACTACCTCTCTTTTTATCTCTGCTTTTAGCGAAGTTAAAATTTCATAACTGATGGTTTTGGCATATTTTGCCACGACTCTTGCATCATCAAAAATTAAAATTTCATCATCTTTACTTAAAAACGAACTATTATCCATTGAAATTCTGCCTACAAGCTCTATACCTTGCGTGGTTTTATAGCCGTTTTGTGCACAAATACGCAAAAAACCGTCGCCATAACCAAAATCATAATTGCTAACAATAGCGTCTTTTAAAATTTCTCCATCACCGCCATATCCTACTCTAGCGCCGCTTTTTACCTCTCTTTGAGATATTTTTTTTGCATATACCGACAAAACAGGCTTTAGGTTTTGTATATCAAACGGCTTTGGAGCTTCCAAACAGCCATACGCCGC
>JAUPKZ010000088.1 GCA_030837195.1 Campylobacterota bacterium | reverse complement strand
ATCAAGACATTATCTAACGCAATAGCAGCTTTTTATCAGAAGCAAATTACGGAACCGGAAATCAATGATATTATCGCCGCTATGAAGAAGAAAGGTTTTATTGAGGTTAATGATAGTAAGGTGTCTTACAATACATAGAGCTGACAGCGCTGCCAACAAACACGAATAAAATAAAAATTTCCTCGTTCTACCTCTCCTTAGGTGAAATGTTCTAAGCTAACCAAAAGTAGATATAGTGGGAACAAGCTAGTTTTTCTATAGTTTTTTTCTATTTTTCAAAATATGGCTATTTATAAATATCCCCTCTAAAACCAATATCTTCGATAATCGCTTCAATGATAATTTCATCATTCACAACTTGTACAATGATCCTGAAATTGCCTTTTCTGATTCTATAATAATTTCCGTTATATCCTTGAAGTGCCTTATAATCAATATTTTGCTCGATGTTATAAAATCTACTTTTGATAAATTTGATTACCAAATTATCAATTTCACTCTCACTAAGCATATTTTTGTGTTTATCTAAAAATTTTTTAGATTTTTTCAGATAGGTAAGTTTGAGCTCTTTTTTCATCTATACTTCTATAGAGATAACTTTTGAGTGAGATACTTCCAAATCCTCTTTAGTTCTTTGCTCCAGCATGCGTTTTATCTCATTTTCTTCAAACATATCATAAACTCTCTGTAGTTTTTCATACTCTTCTATATCAAGGATTACTGCCTCTAGCTTGTTGTTTTTTGATATCGCAAGCCTATCGTTTGTATGATTTATGATATTGTTTAAAATAGTAGAAAAACCTCTTGCAACATCACTTGCGGATACTATCTCATCTCTTTTGTAAGCAACCATGCAATTTTCCTTCTGATACATTAAATTTTACATATTATATTACATATTTTTTAAAATGATTTATAAAATTTAGCTTTTTGGTCTAAAAGTCTTAATGACCTCTTCATTTGTCTCTATATACGGACCTTCTATAAGGTCTATGCAGTACGGTACGGCAGGAAAAACTGCATCAAGGCACTCTCTTATGGATTTTGGTTTTCCGGGTAGATTTATGATAAGGCTTTTGCCTCTGATGCCTGCACTTTGGCGTGAGAGTATAGCTGTTGGAACATACTTTAGGCTTACTTGACGCATAAGCTCGCCAAATCCGGGCATCATCTTTTGACAAACATTCTCTGTAGCTTCCGGTGTTACATCACGGAGTGCAGGTCCTGTTCCGCCTGTTGTTACGACTAAACAACACCACTCTTTATCACAAAGCTCTATCATAGTTTGCTCTATTATATCCTGCTCATCGGGGATACATCTGTAAACTATCTCAAACTCGCTCTTCAGATAATCCCTCATCGTATCTTGGATAGCCACTCCTGATATATCTTCATATATACCTTTACTAGCTCTGTCGCTTGCTGTTATTACACCTATTTTTATCTTATTCATTATGTTCTCCATATATTTAGTAATAATCAATTTGTTAGCAAAAAATGATTTGCATCTTTTATAAAAGTTATGGTTGCAAATTCCAAAAAAAACTCTTTTGCACCTTTGGCATCAATGATATTGTCATTACCGCCTAAATAGACTTCTATTTGAACGCCGCTGTTTTTTATATATTCAAGCTCTTTTTTACTCCATCCATACTCTAGAAGTTCCTTTAGCTCATCTATGGAATTATGAGATATATTAACATCTCTTTGTTGATATGGCAAAAAACAACTCTTTAAAAACTGCTCCAAATAAACATATGCATTTTTTCTATACCCCATAAGCTGCACTTTTTTAAACTTATCATCTCTTGTTTGAAAAAAAGCAGGTGAAAATAGCTGAAGCCTATCTACTCTTTTTGCATTTTTAAGCTCTACAAGCGTTTCTTTTAGTGCTTTTATAGCACCATAGCTAAACCCGCAAATGCAAAAATCAGTACTGTCTATATAATCTTTAAAATACTCCTGCTCACCATCTAGAGCAAAACCGCTATAAAACTTCATCAAGGCGTCTTTTAACATCCATTTTAGTTATACTTTCTCTCTCTCTAAGAGCTTCTTCTACATTTTTTAACACATTTTGAAGCGAGCTAAGCAAAACCATCGTTTCATCATATAACTTTTTCATAATTATCGTCGCTTCGTCTTCTCGTGATATAAGCGATATTCCCATACCGTACTCATGTATCATTTTCTGCACTATCTCTTTTGCTTCATCCAAATCACTCTTTGCACTGCTCGTATGTTCGCCGTATTTTATGTTACACGCAACAACTCCGGCAAGAAGCATCTTTACTCTAGCTTCAAGCTCATGTTGTATGAGCGGCTCATCCGTTGAGGGGGTGAGTTTTTCATTTGAGAGTAAAATCTTCTCAAATGGTAAATCAAAGTAAGTAGCACATATAACTTTTGCCGCTTGGTAGGTTATACGGTACTCTTTTTGTTTTTCACTAAGTATTTGAAGTTTTTTCTTTCCAAACATAACCTTGTCTTTTACCTGATGAAAATGTTCAATCGTCACTTGAAAGTCATGTTGCCTGATGGCAAGAAGTGATGCTTCGTTTACAAGCGCTGCCAAAGAAGCACCGTTAAAGCCTACCGTCATATTTGCAACAACTTCTACATCTACGCTGTTTGGTACTTTGCTTAGGTATTTTAAAAGAATAGAAGCTCTCTCTTTTTTTGTAGGAAGTTCTACAAAAATTCTTCTATCAAACCTACCTGCACGAAGAAGCGCAGAGTCAAGCACATCTATCTTGTTTGTAGCCGCAATGACTATAACACCGCTTGCGTTTTCAAACCCATCCATTTCCGTTAATAGTTGATTTAGGGTTGCTTCCCTCTCGTCATTTCTAGTTCCGTCTCTTTTTTTACCCACAGCATCTATCTCGTCTATAAATACAATAGAAGGAGCATTATTTTTTGCTGCAACAAAAAGCTCGTGAACTCTTTTTGCGCCCATTCCGACATATATCTGTACGAAAGATGCACCGCTTTGGTAGTAAAACGGCACCCCGGCCGCATTTGCAACGGCTTTTGCTATCATAGTTTTACCGACTCCCGGAGGACCTACCAAAAGAACGCCTTTTGGCATTCTAGCACCGAAATTTTTATATCGTTTTGGCTTTTTCATAAAGTCGATAATCTCTTCAAGCTCGCTTTTTACATCACTTATACCGCCGATATCATCAAAAGTTACATCACTTTTTATGGACTCTATGGGATGTGAAATTTGTGAAAGAGATCTGTAATCACTCTCTTGTTTGCTTTCATGCTCAATAACTCTATTTGTTTTAAGCCATTTATAAAAAAATATTGCCGCTATTAAAAAAAATAGCAAAAAAAGAAAATAAAAAATCGGACTTATACCGCTTTTTACGGTAACTTTATAATCGCTAAACATTTGCGGAGTTACTTGAGTGGATGCTATCTTAAATAGATTTTTATCCGTCTTTAGATAAATATACTCTTTAGACGCAACAACGCTTTTAACGCTTTTGTTTTGCAAAATCTCAGTTGCCTCTTTAAGAGTAATCTCATCTGCATTATCTCTAAAAATCGCAAATAATATTAATATGACAACAAGCGATGCTGAAACAAATAAAATAACTCTATTAGTTTTAGAATCTAGCATAATTGCACTCCTCTTTAACTTCATACTTTTGGATATTTACCCAGTTTCCGACTAAATCTTCATCCGACTCTATAAGAATTTTATTGAAATGCTGATCATAACCTACAAAATAGTCATCTTTTTGGCTCTCTATCAAAACATCCAGAGAGTCTCTAAAAGCTTTTCTAAATGCAAAATTTTTCTCATAAACTATAGCCTCAAGTTCGTGAAGCCTCTCTTTGGCAAGTTTACCGTTTACCTCAGGTTTCATTGTAGCAGATGGAGTGTTGTCTCTTTTTGAGTATGTGAAAGCGTGAAGATGCGTAAGCGGCAAATCCCTTACATTTTTCATAGCTTCATCCCAAAGTTCTTTGCTTTCTCCCGGATGACCTGTAATAAAGTCCGTACCTATGGCAAACCCTTTGCCTGCCAATAGTTCAAACAACTCTCTATCCTGCTTGTAAACATTGCGTCTGTTCATATATTTTAACATCTGAGGTGAAGTATGTTGCAAGGCTATGTGTAAATGCCGCTCCAACCAAGGCTCATCTAAAATCTCTTTAAACTCATCGCTTATCTGTATGGGTTCAACGCTTCCGAGTCTTATGCGTCTAACACCCCTAATAAGTGATATTTTTTTCATAAGCGCGGCAATTGAGCTATCTGTTTTTTGTCCGTAACTTCCTACATTTGTTCCGGTCAAGATAAACTCTCCAAAACCGTTTCGCGCAAGGCGTGCAATTTGTTCAAGGATCTTATCTTCACTCATACTTCTTGCATCGCCTCTCACATATGGGATGATGCAGTAAGAGCAACGAAAATTACACCCTTCTTGTATCTTTATAAATGCCCTACTCTTGCCGACAAAATCATCAACTACGCTTTCATCTATATAGTTTAAATCTCCAAGTTCATAAAAAGGCTCTTCTTTGCTCAATAGCTCATCTATTTTTAGTTTTTCGCTTTGTCCAAAAACTCCGGAAACTCTCCCCTGTTCAAGCAATTTTTCGCCCTTTGTATGTGCACCGCAGCCTGTTAAAAATATTTTTGCCCCGCTACTGCTTTCAACTTGAGAAATGTAAGAACGAACATGCGAGTCCGCGCCGTTTGTAACAGTGCATGAGTTTATAACTACAACATCTGCCTCTTCTTCATATTCTGTAATATCAAACTCATTTAAAGCGCTCATCATCACTTGAGAATCGTAAAGATTTGTTCTGCATCCAAATGTTTTAAAATATACTTTTTTTTTCATACTCTTCTCATACTATACTGTTATGCGTTGCAAAAGGCGGTGTTTTTTTAAGACTCTTCTCAAGATGAAGCATTTGAGTAGGATACGCAATGGTAATATCGTCTTCTGCTAAAAAAGCATCGACTATCTCAATAGAAATCACACTTCTTAGCGTCAATGTAGCATATGCATTCGTTAAATACCAAGAGCTGATTCTAAGCCCGTTTGGCTCTATAAAAGAAAATATTCTAGGCTCTACATTCGTATTTTTTAGACTATAATTATTTCTGAGTTTATTTAACTGTTTTCTTGTGATTTCCATATAGCCTTTAGAATATTTCTTTGTTATCTCTTTTGCAAGATGCATAGCTTTTTTATGGTTTGAATCAAAAGTTATAGTTATATCAATACCGTCCCAAACGGTTTTTAACGAACTATGTGTATAGTTTGCTATCATTTTTGTAAAAACAAAATTATTTGGAACAAATATAATTCTTCCCGCTCTTCTGTTTTCATCAACAGTAGTAAGCGTCACATCCTCATGAAGTGCCATACGAAGCAAAGATATATCAAGAATATCGCCTACATAAGTAAAACCGTCCATATCTACGCGAACCCTATCACCTACATGTAAACTACCACCGATAACGATTACGAGCCAACCGAGTATGCTCATAAACCAATCTTTCATTGCAATTGCTATACCTGCTGATGCAAATCCAAGAATAGTA
>JAUPKZ010000087.1 GCA_030837195.1 Campylobacterota bacterium | reverse complement strand
ACCTTCTCAACTTCTGCCTCTCGTGAAAGCACAAATGCAGAGAAGTACGCTCTAAGAGAGAAGCTTTTTGGAACAAATGAGGTGCTTCCCGTGTGGGTGGCGGATATGGATATCGATACCCCAAATTTTGTTTTAGAAGCGGTAAAAAAACGCTTAGAGCATCCCGTTATGGGTTATGAGGAGATGCCAAAGAGTGCATTTGAAGCTCAGATAGAGTGGATGAAAAAGATGCACGGCATAGAGTTTGAAGTGGGCGATATGTTTTACTCTCACTCCGTTGTGGCAAGTATGGGCGTTGCCATAGAGGCGTTTAGTGAGATAGGCGATAAAATTATCGTCCAAACACCTGTTTATCCTCCGTTTTTTCATAGTGTACTAGAGCACGGCAGAGAGCTTTTGAAAAATCCTCTAAGGCAAATAGAAGATGGAAGCTACACTTTTGATATAGAAGATTTAAAATCAAAGATAGACGCTAAAACAAAACTTCTACTTCTCTGTTCCCCTCACAATCCCGTCGGACGGGTTTGGAGAAGAGAGGAATTAGAGCAGATTTTAGAGCTCTGTTTGGAGCATAATATAGTCGTCTTTAGCGATGAGATCCATTCAGATTTGGTTTATGCTCCAAATGTACATATTCCCTTTACATTGCTAAATGACAAAGCAAGAGATATAACCATAACCGCCATAGGTGTGGGAAAAACATTCAATATGGCGGGATTTGCCATAAGCAGTGTTGCCATACCAAACTATGAGCTAAGAGAGAGGTTTAAAAAAGTGTATGACCTTAGCCATTTTGCCTTTGGCAGTTCTCTTTCTCATGTGGCATTTGAGGCAGCTTATAGGAGCGGCAAAGAGTGGCTTGGTGAGCTAAAAAAACATCTCTATACCAACTATGAGATGTTAAGGGGGCTTTGTGATGCGTTTAGCCATCTTATAAAACTCACTCCCATAGAGGGAACTTACCTCGGCTGGCTTGATTGCAGAGGTATGGGTTTAAAGGATAAGGAATTAAGAGAATTTTTCGTGCATGAAGCGGGGCTTGGGCTTAGTGCGGGAATTGGATTTGGCAGAGAGGGAAGTGGATTTATGAGGTTGAATTTTGCTCTCTCATCTGCTAAAATGCTAGAAGTGGTAAAACAATTAGAAAAAGCTCTAAGGAATAGAAGTTGATAAAGATTGACTGGGATGAATTTAAATTTTTTAAGTCATATAATAAAAAAAGCGATAATTTTGAAAATTTGCTTGACTTTTTAAAAAGCTACTATAAGATGACATCTCCAAAAGAGATGTTTGCCACTATGCAAGAGGATGAGATAGCTCAGCTTATGCTTGCCAAGAGAGAAATGTATAGTGTGATTGATTTGGAAAAATATCTATATAAAGATTTTAATGTCCAGTAATTTGAAAAAAATAGCTCTTTTTTTACAAAAACACCATGTGCTTACACTTGCCACCATGGACGCACAAGAGCTTAGCGCCTGCAACCTTTTTTACGCATTTGATATGGAAAAAATCTCCTTTGTCGTAGCAAGTAGTGAAGATACAACACATATAAAGAACATCTCAAAAAATCCAAAAATTGCCGGAACTGTAGTTTTGGAGACAAAAACAGTCGGTAAAATAGAGGGAGTTCAGTTTAGAGGAGAGTTTTTAGAGCTTGAAGATGAGGGCTTAAAAAAACTCTATTTTAAAAGCTTTCCTTATGCGCTTGCAATGAATCCAAAACTTTGGCAGATAAAAGTAGATTACTTCAAACTAACCGATAATACTCTGGGGTTTGGTAAAAAGATTATTTGGACAAACTCTTCTCTTTAAACATGGTACAATCACTTCCGCTGCTTTGAAAGACAACCATAGATGGGATTTGCGGTGATTTAAATCCATACGCCTTGCAGCCATGAGGTCTTGGTGCTTCCCATGTAACAAAATAGTATTCGCATTTTCTGCAATTAATTCTTTTCATATAAATCTCGGTTTTAAGTATGCTATTTTAGCATATTTGGTACAATAGAGAAAAATTTTTAATGAGAGAATTATGGATAAAATATTACTTATGTTGCAACTTCAAGCAACTCTAAACGAATCTACAAACGGTGAAAAATGGACTGATGGCATTACAAAAAACGGCAAAGTTATAAACTGGAAGCGATGTATTTATATGGAGTGTGCGGAAATGATAGATAGTTTTTCGTGGAAACATTGGAAAAATATAGATAAGGAAGCCGATTGGGCAAACTTGCAGATAGAAGTTGTTGATGTTTGGCACTTTATTATGAGTTTGGCGATAGAGAACTATGCACAAACACAAAGAGGCATATTAGAAGATTTGGCACTCAACATATCTCATTTAAGCACTTTTAGCAAAATAAATACTAAAAATGAACTCTTTGCGACGCAGGATGAAACAATACAAAAGATAGAATTCATTATGCTCGATACCCTCTCAAAAGAGACTCTAAATCTTGAAAAACTTATCTCCGATTTTTTTGATTTGGTTATTATGAGCGGGCTTGATTTAGAGAGCCTATATAAGCTCTATGTAGGAAAAAATATTTTAAATCAGTTTCGCCAAGACCACGGCTACAAGGATGGCTCTTATATCAAAGTTTGGGATGGCAAAGAGGATAATGTCGTTATGAAAAAGGTTTTGGATGCAAATAGCTCTCTTGCTCCAAAAGCACTTTATGCCGAACTTGAAAAAGTCTATCAAACACTTTCTAAGAGCTAAATAGTGCAGAGTGTTTTAGAGATACAAAATCTCTCATTCGGATATGCAAAAGAGAGTCTTCTTTTTAGCAATTTTTCTCTTAAACTAAAAAAAGGGGAGATAAAAGCTATTGTAGGGGCAAGCGGAGCAGGAAAAAGCACACTTTTTGAGCTTATTTTAAACAACCTTAAGCCTCATAGCGGGGTTATTAAAGTATCCTCTTGCTCAGAGGTTTTTCAAGACCCATATAGCTCATTTCATCCAAGTTATACACTGATAGAACAGATAAGTGATGTCGCAAAACTTGATGAGATTGAGCGCTATTTAAAAAATATAAACCTTGATTATGAACTGCTTTTAAAACTTCCGCATGAACTCTCAGGCGGACAGCTCCAACGCGCTTCTATTCTTAGGGCAATGCTTATGAAACCGGATTTGCTTTTGCTTGATGAGCCGACTTCTGCACTTGACAATGTCATACAGCTAGAGGTTATGAGTATGCTTATAAAGCATTTAGATAGAATGGGAATGTTGCTTATCACGCATGATTTGGATTTGGCAAAATGGTGCGCGGATGAGATTATAATGATTTAAAAAATAGTTTAACTAAGTAAAAACCGCTTCCTGCCATTAAAACAGAACCAAAAGCATTAAGAGAAATATTTGCAATAGCTAGAGCGATTTGCCCGCTGTTAAGTAGTAAAAAACTCTCGATGGCAAAAGTGGAGTAGGTGGTAAGTCCGCCCAAAATACCGGTTGTGAGAAAAGATTTTACATGGAGCGAAAAAAAAGTTGTGTGCATAAAATAGGCAATGAGAATTCCCATCACAAAACTGCCGCCAAGGTTGACTCCCAAAGTTCCAAAAGGAATGTCATGGGGCATTCTGTGTGAAACTACCCCGTTTAGGTGGGCTCTAAGCACAGCGCCTATAAAACCGCCGCTACCTATGGCTATGATTGTTTGCCAACTCATCATCGTAAACCTTTTGCATTTTTTCTCTTAGATTATTTAGCCACTCTGCATCATTTTTATCGGCTATAAAAGATTCTAAAAATATTACTTTTATTTTTCCCGGTTTGTAGTAAAATTTTTTTGTATTGTAATGTTTTGCGGTTTCCATCAAGACTACGGGCTGAACTATAAGAGCATTTGCATCTGCTAGAAGCTTTGCGCCTGATTTAAACGGTAGCATATGCTCCCGTGAACTACGAGTGCCTTCCGGAAACATTGCTATAACTCTGTTTGTTTTTAGCACCTCTTTGGCATCTCTTAGCAGCTTTATAAGCGATGTTTTACTCTCTCTCTCAACTGCTATATCTTTTGGAAATTTGAGTGCCAAACCGAAAAAAGGTATGTCAAAAAGCTCTTTTTTTGCCACCCACGCAATATCTCTTTTAGATATGGTTTCCATAACGACTATATCTAAATCACTTTGGTGGTTCATTAAAAATATTTGTGCATTCGGGTCTTCTTTGCCTTGAATCTCAGTTGAGAAAAATGTACTTAGTCTAATAAGCCAAGCAGCAATTTTTCTACTGTATGGTTTTGGAAGTAGATAAAAAGTACATATCATAATCGCAAGTGAAGTTACGATTATAATAGTTGCATATAACCAACTAATTTGAGCAAAGATCTTCATTTTTTACCCAACCGATTTTTTTATTTTCAAGTTGTATTTTAGTCCAGCCATCTCTTTGCCCCTCTTTTTGCAGGGTAAAAGAATTGTTTGTTTTTTCAAAGACAGTGCCGTTATGTACAGGTAAAAGATAGATATTTGTATCCGCTTTTATGCAAACCTCTTTACTAGGAGATTCAACAAGAACTATATACCCGATTGGTAAAATAAGCCAAAGAAGATGCTTATAGTTCTTTTTCCATAAAGTCAAGGCAATTATTAATGATGCAAGAACAATTGCTATAACAATTTTTAGCTTTTGGTGAGATTGATCTATTGGTTTTAGATCACTTTGTGTTGTTACGCTGTCGTCATTTAGAACTATTGGGATGTTAATGCTTACAAATCTGTTTTTTTTAAGATTGAAGTATGAAAATGATAGGTTTTCTATCTTTTTATCTATGACTGCATAGTAAGTTATTTTAGAGTCTAAATGTGAAGCAGAGATAGATTCAATGCCTTGTTTATGTGTATTTTGAAGTTTTAAAGAAGATATATCACAGTTGTTTGCGGTTGCAACAAATACTACTATATTATGCGTATCGTCAAAACTGGTTGTTTTGTACTCTATAAGTTCAAAAGAATCGGCAACTATATTTGAAAAATCCTTTTTTGGGTTTAGCGGTAAAACCTCGATTGAGCTACCTTCAAGAGTCGTATCTTGATACTCTTCTTCATCTTCGGTTATAAGAGAAGCTTCAAAATTAGGAAGTTTTATATTTTGAGAAGTGGCTATAAAAAAGAATGTTTCATAGTAGTATTGTGCGTCTTTTGCTCTAAGTGGCGAGGGGTAAAGGCTTTTTATGCCTTGCGCGTTTGATAGTGTATATTTTATATCTTTAAAGTTTTTGACGGTAGAGAGAACCTTAAGAGTTACTCTGAAAATTTCACCAGTTAGAACACTTGAGGGTATTGTTTCATAACTCAGATAGAGAACTTTCTCACCTGTTCTTTGTGATACGGCACTCTCATTCTCTTTATAACTGCTATCTTCTTGTTGATATTGTTCTGTAATATTTTCTTGAGCTAAGAGCGCAGTAGGCGCTATACTCAAGGAGATGGCAAAAAATACCAAGCCAAAGATAGTAAAAAATTTTCTCACGCTTTTATGAAGCCCTCTAGCATTTTTACGCCGTCGCTGCTGCCAAGAAGTGCCTCCATTGCTCTCTCAGGGTGAGGCATAAGCCCAAAAACAGTTTTTTCTTTGTTGCAAAT
>JAUPKZ010000086.1 GCA_030837195.1 Campylobacterota bacterium | reverse complement strand
GACAAACTTCGCTTGATGGACGGAGATAAGCCAAAAAGAGGCGATATCGTCATTTTTAGATACCCAGGTAATATAAAGCAGCATTTTGTAAAAAGATGTGTTGCACTTCCCGGTGATGAGCTTTTTATTGCCGATAAAAATCTATATCTGCATCATAGCGAAGGTGATGCTTGGATAGAAGGGAATTTTAAAGGATATGAAATTATAGAGTTTGCAGGTAAGCTTTGGGTTAAAAATCCATATATGAAAGAACATCCAGGAATTCATCATGATGAAAAAATTGTAAATAACGGACAGTATCCTCCGCAAATTTTTTATTTTGCGCCTATTAAAGTAGAAGAAAACCATTACTTTATGATGGGTGACAATCGTGACCATTCAAACGATAGCCGTTTCTGGGGAGCAGTGCCTTATGACAATATAGAAGGTACTCCTTGGTTTGTTTATTTTAGTATTGATGAAAATTGGGAAATCAGATGGGATAGAGTAGGAAAGACTCCTACGGATCTAGAAGGCGAGTATCATTTGCAAAAAGCCGTAGCAGAGAGAATCAAAACAGACAAAGAAGATTATGGAATCTATTGATTTAATCAAAATAGCAGCTGCAGTTTTATCGCTTGCGGTTGCTATTATCGGACATGAGATTATGCATGGATGGGTTGCTTACATGTATGGAGATACAACGGCAAAAAATGCTGGTAGGCTAACCGTAAATCCTATCTCCCATGTTGATTTGGTAGGAACTATAATTGTGCCCGTTATGATGTATTTTTTACCGATTTTACTTGGTGCGGAGAGTGGGTTTTTGTTTGGCTGGGCAAAGCCGGTTCCCGTAAATATGGCTACTGTTACAAGAAATGCGGGGTATAACGGTGCAATGCAAGTTGATTTAGCCGGAATTGTTTATAATTTTACATTGGCGGCATTTGCTTCCGTATTGCTTTTATATATGCCAAAACCGCTTGTAGATGATGGGTTTGTCTATATTTTTACTTATATATTCGTACTCCAGCTGCTAGTTATAAATGTTGTGCTTGGTGTTTTTAATCTACTGCCTATTCCTCAATTTGATGGGGCGCATTTTATTATGCATTTAGCGCTTAAATATAAGATAAATGCAGTTGCTGAGTTTTTTTACAAATATGAGAGATACGGGCTTGTTATAGTTCTTATAGTGCTGATGACACCATTGAGGGAGTATCTTTTATTTATGCCGGTGCAGCTTATTTTAAATTTATTAATGTTATAAAGGAATAAAAAATGAAATTTTATATAGCAACAGATCACGCGGGAGTAGATCTTAAGGATTATACCGTGGAACTTCTTATGGAAAAAGGGCATGAAGTTATAGACTTGGGTCCCTTTGATAAAGAGAGAGTTGACTATCCTGATTATGCCATTAAGGTATGCAGAGCGGTTTTAGACGATAAGGAATCACAAGGTATTCTTATTTGCGGCTCCGGTATAGGTATGAGTATGGCGGCAAATCGCCATAGCGGTATTCGTGCGGCGCTTTGTCATGATGCCTATAGCGCAACGGTTGCAAGAGGACACAATGATGCAAATGTGCTATGCTTTGGAGAAAGAATTGTAGGAAAAGGTGTTGCAGAGTCGATCATTGATGCGTGGTGTGCAGGTAGTTTTGAAGGTGGGCGACATATACAACGAGTTGCAAAAATAGAAGCGATACACGCTTAATTACTTTAGGATAAGGAAGTTTCATGTTTTTTGAGTGGTCACTTTTAACTATACTCTCCATAGTGTCTATCTATCTCTTTGTTAAAATGTTTTATTTTAAAAGTATTACAAGCAAAGAACAAAGAAGCAATGATTTGATGAAGTTAACACTTCAAGAAGCAGAAATTTTAATTAGAAAATACCAAATTCAGCTTCAGCGCGCTCTGGGAAATGTTGATATTTTAAGCGAAGAACTTTCAAAGCTAAGAAATGAGCTTAAAATTTTAAAACAAAGAAATACAAAGCATAGAGGCGAAATTGAGCGCTTAAATAATAAAATAAAGGCGCTTGAGAGCCGAATTGACGCATTAATATAAAGGAGTAAATTATGAAATTAAGCACTACAGAGAGAGAAATAATAGAAAGCTCGATAAGAGATATAAAAGATTTTCCAAAACCGGGGATTGTTTTTAAAGATATAACTACTCTTTTAAACAACAAAGAGGCTTTTGGTGTTTTGATGAATCATCTTTATCTAAAATATAAAGATTATGATTTAGACTATGTTGCAGGCATAGATGCAAGAGGATTTATATTTGGTGCGGCACTTGCGCAGATGCTTGGTATTGGGTTTGTACCTATCCGTAAAAAAGGCAAACTTCCATATACTACTATTAGCCAAAAATATTCTCTTGAATATGGATTTGACGAGATAGAGATACATATAGACGCTTTTGGCTTAAATGGCGGCGCTAAAGTTTTGCTTGTAGATGATCTCATAGCTACAGGCGGCACTGCCATAGCTGCGGCAGAGCTCATAAATCAAGCAGGAGCAAAATGCGTAGAGGCTTGTTTTATTATTGGGCTAAGTTTTTTAGATGGACAAAGAAAACTGCAAGATATAACTACCGTTTACTCTTTAGTGGAGATTAATTAATGTACATACCTAAACCATCAAAGTATGACCCTGAAAATGGGCATTTCGGTATTTTTAGCGATACAAGCGTAGCTTTTGGCGGTAGATATGTGCCTGAGACTCTTATGCCGGCACTTCTAAAACTTGAAGAGGAATACAAGACTATTCGGTTTAATGAAGATTTTTGGAAGGAAGTTGATTACTATTTAAAAGATTATGTAGGTCGCCCTTCCCCGCTTTACTATGCTAAAAATATTTCAGATGAACTAGGTGCAAAAATTTACCTAAAAAGAGAAGACTTAAATCATACCGGTGCACATAAGGTAAATAATGTTATAGCACAAGGTTTGATGGCTAAGCGTCTAGGATATAAAAAAATCATTGCCGAAACGGGTGCGGGACAGCATGGTGTGGCGACTGCAACTATTTGTGCGCTTCTTGGGTTAGAGTGTGAAATATTTATGGGCGCAAAGGATGTTGCAAGACAAGAGTTAAATGTTTTTCGTATGAAGCTCTTAGGTGCAAAAGTAAATGCCGTTGAGAGTGGAAGCAAAACCCTAAAGGATGCAATGAACGATGCTATTCGCCACTGGGTAACAAACGCAAGAGATACATTTTACATTATCGGAACCGTTGCAGGACCTCACCCATACCCTATGATGGTAAGAGATTTTCAAGCGATAATTGGTTATGAAGCAAGAGCTCAGATACTAAAAAAAGAGGGTCGCCTTCCGGATCATGTTGTAGCGTGTATCGGGGGTGGTAGTAATGCCATAGGGATGTTTCATCACTTTTTAGAAGATAAAGAGGTTGAATGTATAGGTATTGAGGCAGGCGGGCTTGGTATAGATACGGATAAGCACGGCTGTTCTTTGAATAAAGGTCGCCCAGGAGTGCTTCACGGGCAGATGAGCTACTTGCTTCAAGATGAAGACGGGCAGATACAAGAAGCTCACTCTATCTCAGCAGGACTTGATTATCCGGGAATTGGACCTGAACATGCTTTTCACTATGATAACAAATCCGTAAGTTATAGTTATGCAACAGATCAAGAAGCACTGGATGCTTTTGTGTGGCTCTCTCGCAAAGAGGGGATTATACCTGCATTTGAGAGTGCTCATGCAGTGGCGTATTTGAAAAAAATGCCAAATATTAAAGATAAACTCATCATTGTAAACCTCTCAGGCAGAGGCGATAAAGATATGATGCAGGCAAAAAATATATTAAATTTCGATAATTAAAGGACAAAAAAGTGAACATTAAACTGCTTGAAGTGGAGTTAAATGAGGTTGCTTCAGATGTAACAATTATTTTTCTAAAAAAAGATGAGCTTGAGGGGTGTGAGCACTCTGATATTTTACAAAAAACAGGATTTAAAGCAGAACAAGACACTACCTGTTTTTTATATGAAAAAGGTCTGCTTTTTTGTGGGGTTGATAGTAAAAAAAGCGATGATATAAGAAGTGCCGTAGCGTCTGCTATAAAAGCTATAAGAACATCGAATTTTAAATCTGTAAAAGTTGCAATTTTAAGCAAGTCTGTTATTGGCGCTCTTGTAGAAGGTATTGTTCTTGGCGGATATGAGTTTAATAACTATAAATCAGAACAAAAAAAAGTAGTACTTGAAGATATTTTTTTGGTGTCTAATGATTTGGATTTTACAAAAATCGAAGAGGATTTTGCACAAGCTATGATAGTTGCAAATGCTACAAATTTCACTCGTGATATAGTAAATAAAACACCCCAAGATGTAAATCCGCAAGTCTTAGCACAAATTGCTCAAGATTTGGCAGAGCAAAATACGCTTGAATGCACTGTGCTTCAAGAGGCGGATTTGGCACAAGAGGGTATGAATGCAATGCTTGCCGTGGGCAGAGCATCGGTTCACGGAAGTACGCTTATCCATCTTGCATATAAGCCGCAAAATCCAAAAAAAGTTGTGACTCTTGTCGGGAAAGGTTTGACATACGATAGCGGCGGATTAAGCCTAAAGCAGCCGACTTCAATGGTTACTATGAAAATGGACAAAGCCGGGGCATGCGCTACTCTTGGCATCATAAAGGCTGTGAGCGAGCTTAAACTTGACATTGAGGTACATGCTTTTATAGGTGCGGTTGAAAATATGGTCGGCGGAAATGCGTATAAACCGGATGATGTGCTTATCTCAAGAAGCAAAACAACCATAGAGGTAAGAAATACCGATGCAGAGGGTCGTTTGGTGCTTGCCGATGTACTCGACTATGCGCAGGATAAGGTTAAAGCAGACTATATTTTTGATTTTGCAACACTTACCGGTGCTTGTATGATAGCTCTTGGGCAATATACAAGCGGTATTATGGGACACTCTCATAAACTAAAGCATGATATAAACAAAGCCGCAAGCGACGCAGGTGAAATGGTTAGTTCGTTGCCGTTTAATAGACATCTTAAAAAACTTCTAAAGAGCGATATAGCAGACATCAGCAATACTGCTTCAAAACCATACGGTGGAGCTATCACGGCAGGAATGTTTTTAGATAAGTTTATAAGAGAGGAAAATAAAAATAAGTGGATGCACTTTGATATAGCGGGAACTGCTTATACCGAAGCTGCATGGGACTGTAATGTTTATGGCGGTACGGGTGCAGGTGTGCGTCTTATGACACAATTTTTAAAAGATATATAAAATGAAAACCATTTTGCACTAACTTTTTTCTATATGATTTAAGCTCTCTTAAAAAAGAGAACACTTAGGGCAGGAAGCGTTATAGAGATGGAGTTTTTGCGTCCGTGTTGCTCTTTTGGCGTACTCTTTATCACTGCTGGATTTTTTGGTCCCCACCCTCCAAACTCCTCGCTCTGTGAGTTGAAAATCTCTCTGTAGCTCCCTTTTTTTGGCACGCCCAGAGGGTAATTTTCTCTTAGGCAGTCTGAGAAGTTGCAAACCACCAAAAGCTCCTCATCTTTGTCTGCTTTTCTCAAAAATGCAAGGACATTGGACTCATAGTCTCTCTCGTCTATCCACTCAAATCCGTTGGCATCATTGTCAAACATGTGAAGCGATGGCTACTCTTTGTATAGTCGGTTAAGCTCTTTGATAAGCTTTTGAAAGCCGCTGTGCATAGGAAAATCCAAAACCTCCCAATCAAGGCT
>JAUPKZ010000085.1 GCA_030837195.1 Campylobacterota bacterium | reverse complement strand
ATGAAGCGTATGAAGAAGGAAGAGGGTACTATGAAATCGTAAAGAGCGGTGAGGCGGCAAGTTGGGAGCAGATGATTGTTAGAGGGGATAAAAGCACATTTATGGCAAAAGTTCATCTAAGCGCCATAGATGAGAAAAACCCGACGGCAAGAGCTATTGTTACAATAGATGATATTACGCTTGAACATAAGGCATTGGAAGATATAAAAAATGCCAAAAAAATAGCCGAAGATGCGGCTGAGGCAAAAAGCAGGTTTTTGGCAAATATGAGCCACGAGATTCGAACTCCTATGAGTGCGATTATGGGTATGGCATATCTGGTTCTGGGTACAAACTTGGATTCAAAACAAAGAGAGTATCTTTTAAAAATAGAAAATGCGGCAAAAAATCTGCTTGGTATTATCAACGACATTTTGGATTTTTCAAAAATAGAGGCAAATAAAATGGTACTTGAGTATAAAGAGTTTTATATTCAAGATATTTTTGAGCACCTTAACGATATCTTTGCTTCTATGGCGCAGGAGAAAAACCTTAACTTGGTATTTAATATAAATTCGGATGTTCCGTCCGTTTTAATAGGGGATTCGCTAAAGCTTTCTCAAGTTTTGATCAACCTTGTCGGTAACGCTATTAAATTTACAAGCAAAGGTGAGATTAGTATAAGCGTAAGAGTTTTGGAACAGCAAAACGATAGTATAAGGCTAAAATTTGAAGTACAAGATAGCGGTATAGGGCTCTCGGATGAACAGATGAAAGGGCTTTTTGAGCCGTTTCATCAAGTGAATGGTTCAACTACAAGGACATATGGCGGTACTGGGTTGGGACTTTCTATATGTAAACGCCTTGTAGGGATGATGGATGGTGCAATTGCAATAGAGAGCAAACTAGGCATAGGAAGCAAGTTTTATTTTAATGTAAAATTGGGTTTAGCATATGAACAGTCAGTTGTATTGCCGCAAAAAGGCTCTAAAGATAGTTCTTTAGATAAAAAAAGAGCGCTTAAGAAAGAAAAAGCTACCATATCCGATGATACTGCAAAAGAGCCAAAAAGCCAAATCAAGGATGAGGATTTAAAAGAAATGGAGAAGGAGTTTAAGTCGGTTATCTCTCTGCTTGAGAATTTTGATGCAAAAGCGATTGGCTCCGCACAAAATTTGGCTCAAAAATTATATATATATTTGCCTAAAGAAGAGATTGAACTTATGCTTAGGGCTTCGTCAAATTTTGATTTCGAAGATGCGGATAGACATCTAAAAAAGCTAGCTAAAAGTTTGGGTTTGAATGATTTTTGTTAAAAAAAGGAAGGAGTTAGAATGTCAAAAGAGAAAGTTTTAGAACTAAGTAAAAAAACTGACGGTTTAACGCTTTTGTATGTTGAAGACAACAAAGGACTCCAGCAACAAGCAGCGAAGATTTTTGAAAAGATTTTTCAAAATGTGCTTGTTTGCGATCATGGAGAGGATGCTTTGAAACTTTTTAAAGAACATCTACCACAGATAGTTATAACAGATATAAATATGCCAAAGATGAATGGTCTTGAGATGTCAAAAGCTATCAAAAAGATAGAGCCTTTTACTAAAATAATCATAACATCCGCATTTGATGATAAAGAGTACCTTTTTGAATCAATAGATGCAAATGTAAACAAGTTTTTGAAAAAACCTATGACGGTTGTGGGGCTAAGCGAAGCAATCGAGAAGATAATAGATGAGATAAATTTTGAGAAGAACAAAGATTTCTTTGAACACTATGTCAATGATGTATTTGAATATCAAGACACTATGCTTATACTTTTAAGGGGCGAAGAGATACTTATAGTAAATAAAAAGTGTTTGGACTTTTTTTCGCAAGAGTCGTTAGATAGTTTTAAAGAGTTTTTTTCTATTTTTGGAAATCTTTTTTTAAAACATAACAACTTTTTATATAATCATGATGGCATCAACTGGCTAAAAAGCGTTAAAGAGAGCAGCGGAAAACTTTTTAATGTAAAAATGGCAGATAAAGAGAACAATAGCAGACATTTTATACTAAAAGCCTATAAGATTCCTCAAAAGGAAGACACATACATACTCTCTTTCGATGATATTACCGAGTTAAACCTTCTTGTGGTGTATGACAAAAATGCTATGCAAAAAGAGAAGCAGGAGAGCCAGAAAAAAATCATCTACAGTATCTTTGAGATAATAAAGAGAAACAACTCCAATATGCGAGTATATAACTCATATAAAGGGTTAAATATATCAAATATAGCAGTACTTGGCGAGCTTAATGAAAACGAGGTAATAATTCAGACACCTTACCTCCAGCAAAAGGCTACAAAGATAAATAATTATATTATAATCGAGTCTGAACTTTTTCCGACCGCCGTTTTTTGTGAGATTAAAAAGGTTGATTTTGAAAGCGGTCAGGTTGTTATTAAGAACTACAAGTTTATAGAAAACAAGCCTTCAGAACAAGAGTTTACACGCGTTGAACCTGAAGAAGAGCATAAAGTAACTCTCTTTTTTGAGGGGCGCAAAATAACTGCCGATACGAGAATAGCAGATGTAAGCATTGGAGGAGGCAAAATTATACTATCCCTTCTTCCTGCCGGATTTAAGATAGATGATGAAGTCATCATAGATATGGTATTTAGTATGGGCAGAAAGCCTCTTATAGTAAATACAAAAGCAAAAGTAAAAAACATAAGCGATACAAGAAAAGAGTTTGAGATTATTTTGCTATTTGAACAAGATTTAAATGCTAAAAAGCTACTAAGCGAGTATGTTGCAAATAGGCAGATGGCTCTTATAAAAGAGTTTAAGGCTCTTTAGTACAGTTTTGATTTTAAATTGTATCTATCGTAGTAAATATCTATCATCTCTTTTAGTGTTTTATCATCAAGCGTGCTTTTGTCTTTTATGCCAAATCTATTTAAAAATCCAAGCGGCAGGATAGATGTTTCATGTGTCGGATTTTTTAAATAGTTAAAAATTGCTTCCTTAATTTTCTCTTCACTGCTGTATTTTAGAGTATATCTCTTCATCATCATATTAAACTGAAAACTGTCTTGATGGCAACTAAGACATTTTTCATCAAAGTTTGATGCATAAATGTTTGAAAAAACAATCAATAAAAAGAAAATAAACTTTACCATTTTAGCGTTACCTTTGTTCCTTTGTCTATTTTGGACTCTATCTCAATATTTATGCCGTATTCGTTGATGATAGACTTTATAATGCTATATCCTATACCAAAACCGCCTTGTGTTTTATCAAATCTGCGATATCTCTCATAGATATTTTTTATCTCCTCTGCGCTCATTCCTTTGCCTTCATCTTCTATACATAGCATGTTGCTAGTAAGCGTGATTTTTATTTTTGTCGCTTTTTTTGTATATTTGATGGCATTTGAGAGAATGTTGTCGATGAGTCGTTCCATCTTTTGTCTATCTGCCGTAAAAAAGACATTCTCTTGTATATTTAGAACAAACTCAAGCTTTTTTAATTGTGCCATATTTGCAAAGTAGATTACTCGTTGATGCAAAATCTCGCTTACATTTAACTTTTCATTTTGCAGAGAAGTTTTGTGGTTTAAAAGAAGATAGACGAGATCTTGATAGAGATTTGAGATGCTAAGAGAGGCAATTTTTATGCGTTGGAGTTTTTTTAGCGATTTTTCATCACAGTTTGTTGCGTCTATGGTCTCTATATTTGCCAAAATAGTTGAAATTGGCGTGTTTAGCTCATGAGTAGTGTCTTTTATAAAATTATCAAGCAGTTTTATGTTGTCTCTTAATGGTTTTAAAACTATATTTACTAAAAAAAATGATGTGATTATCGTAAAAATAATAGTAATAAGTGCAAGAAATATAAGTTTTGTAGGGTCAAAAACTTTGCTAGTCTCTTTTTGAATGACCGTATAGGCAGCTCCAAAGTAGTACGGGGATATGGATGAGATACAAAAAGAGTGAGCATCTTTTGTAAAATACTCATCGTTAAAATCATCAACCTTGTCATCCATTGTTGAGAAAATAAGTTTTTTGTCTATATCGTAAATAGCGCTTTTAAAATTTTCAAATCGCGGGTATTTATACTTGTCGCTATTTTCGTCGTTTAATAGCGATAGCTTATCCTCAAGTTCTTGAGCGTATTTTTTTAGTGTATCTTTTTCTTGATGAAAAAGTTTGTCTTGTTCGTAAAAATAGTAACTTGCAAAGAGTGTCGTTATGAGAAGAAGCGTTGAGCTCAGATAAAGCGAGAGAACATAAAGAATAGTCTTTTTTTCGCCGCTATACAAGTTTGTACCCAATATTTTTAATGCTTAGTATAGACTCTTTTCCTATATATTTTCTAAGAGTTTTTATGTATGTTCTTAAACTCATATAACTATGTGTTTCATTAAAAGACCATACGGCTTGATATATATTTTCAAAGGTTACTGCACTGTTTTTATGTTTTAGTAAAAGCTTGAGTAGAAGAAGCTCTTTTTGGTTTAGTAAAACTTTTTTTTCATCAATGAAAAGTTCGTCGGTGTAGATATCGAACTTTATATTTTTACTTAAGGGCATTACTTGATTTTGCACTTTATACTCTCTTTTTAAGAGAGCATTTATCCTCAAAGAGAGCTCTTTGAGCGCAAAAGGTTTTTTTATGTAGTCATCCGCACCGCTTTCATAGCCTAAAGAGAGGTCGTTAATGCTATTTAGCGATGTTATGAAAATAGCAGGCGTGTCGATTTGGGCATCTCTTAACTCTCTTAAGAGGTTAAAACCGTTGATTTTGTCAACATTTACATCTAGTAGCAGAAGATCAAAAGATGTAGAGTAGATAGCATCCAGAGCTTCCTGCCCGTCATAGGCGCATACAACCTCAAAATCTTCATCTCTTAGAAACTCTTCAACGGTCTCTGAGAGATTTAAATCATCTTCTAGATATAAAATTTTCATCAGTTATGCGAGCTTTGCGCTTTTATCTTCGACCGCCGCCTCCACCGCCACCGCCTTTTCTTGAGCCTTCATACATATTTTGGCTGCCTTGAGAACTCTCTGAGCCATATCTGTTTTTGTTCTCTTTTTTCTCTTTTGTTTTTTCTTTATTGTTTTCCTGATTTTGCTCTTGGTTTTGTTCTTTGTTTTGTTCTCTTTCTCTATTTTGCTCTTTTAGGGCACTTGCCTCTTCGCCCATTGAACCTGCGCGTTCTTTCATTTGCTGCATTTTTGCTTCGTGCTCTGCAAGTGATGCCTCTTTTGCAAAGATTGCGGTTGCGACTAAGAGTGATGCCAATAAAACTTTTTTCATAACGAACTCCTATTTTTAATATGTTGTATTATTGCATAAAATTGTGAAATATGTGTGAATTTTTTATTTATTAAGATAAAATTTTACTATGAATAAAGAGCAATATATAAAAGCAGTAGAGCTTCTTAACCTCTACTCATATCATTACTATGTTTTGGATAATCCTATAACAACAGATGAGGTTTACGATAAGCTTTACCATGAGATTTTGGAATATGAGCAGAGTCATGAAGATGATATTTTAGCCTTTTCTCCTACTCAAAGAGTGGGCGACACAGTCTCGGACGGTTTTTTAAAAGCTTCTCATCTTAGCCGTATGTGGAGTTTGGAAGATGTCTTTGACGCCGAGGGCTTAGAGAAGTGGCTTACTAAAACATACAAACTTGATAGCAATATCTCATTTTACTGCGAGCCCAAATATGACGGAGCGAGCTTAAACCTTATATATGAAAACGGCGAGTTAGTTCAGGCAATCACGCGTGGAGACGGAAGCGTAGGCGAGCTTATAACGCAAAATGTAAGGACTATTCGCACAATTCCGCTAACCATAGAGCATAAAGAGCGCATCGAGATTCGCGGCGAAGTAGTAATCTTTAAAGATGAGTTTCAAAATATTAACAAAGAGAGATTGG
>JAUPKZ010000084.1 GCA_030837195.1 Campylobacterota bacterium | reverse complement strand
CCATGCTCATCTCTTCAAATTTTGCTTGTTGAGTTGGATTAAGATTCATATTTGCTCCTCTTTATCTTGTTTGCATTTCAGACTCTTCCGTTAAGAGAGCTTGAAGCAGTTGTGCAATAGACTCAGGCGATTCGTCTATCATTACTTTTATTTTCTCTAAAATAACCTCATATTTTAATTCATCTTCATTGAAACCTTCACCGACACCAAGCTGCTCCTCAACTTTTTTACGCATCGCTTGAGCTCTCTCTACCAAATCTTCATTCTCTTCATCGTCTAAATTTATATGAGGTCTAACAAAGTCTTCCTCTTCTTTTGAAATTTCAAGCATTCGCTCTGCAAACGGAGAGATAACTTTTTTATAAAGAACAAAAAGTATAAAAAGAACTGCAATATATTTGAGTACTCCCGAAAACGGCTCCAAATATGCCTTAGAAAAAGATAATGCTTTAGTAACCCTAGCCTCTGCCATATCAGTCTGCGGTGATTTAAATTGAAGATTTTTAACGCTTATCTGATCGCCTCTTGCTTCACTTACACCTATAGAACGGCTCACAAGAGCCGAGAGTGCATCAAGGTCGCTCTCTAAGAGAGCCTCGTATTCCAACTCATCCGTCGGGCTTCCTTGCTCATCTGCTTTATACTTATATTTTCCATCAACCACAACTGCTGCGGTAACTCTTTTAATTCTAGCAAATTCGCTCTTAGTAGTAGATACGGTTTTCCCTACTTCATAGTTTGTAGTTCCTGTATTTTTTTCATATTTTTCACTACTTTCATTACTACTCATACCCTCTACCGGACCGATATTGCTTATTGTACCGGGTACGCCGCCGACTTCTGAAGGCTTTGAACCTTCTCTTTTTTCTTCGCTAACCTGTTCGCTTCTAACTACATTTTCCGGATCAAACTTCTCAGAGGTTGAACTTTGTATAGAAAAATCAAAATCTATAGTAACCTGAGCAACAACCTTCTCTTCTCCCCCTACAAAAGGAGAAACGACTTCAACAATCTTTCTTTGAAGCTTCTTCTCTTCTTTTGTTTTATACTGCTGTTGAACCAATGAAAGCTCACCCATCTGAGTCATCTCATCTTCATCACCTAGTGTTTCACCATCACTATCTATGAGCATAACATTTGCCGGTGTTAGATTCGGCACTGCAGCAGCAACAAGATTTTTAATGCCTCTTATCTGCTTTGGAGAGAGAGATCTTCCATCAACTAGTTGCACCATAACAGAAGCTGTCGGATCAGCTTTTTTTTCAACAAACAGAGTCTCCTTAGGAAGCGCCAAGCTAACACTTGCCCTTTCTATAGGGTCTAGTGCGTCTATGGTTCTGGAGAGTTCGCCCTCTAGCGCTCTTAAATACTTTACATTTTGATCAAAACTTGTTGCGCCAAACTCTTGCTTATCAAAAAGTTCAAATCCGACTCCGCTATTTTTTGGTATCCCTAAAGAAGCGATTGCTATTCGTTCCTTATAAACTACGCTCTTTGGAACCTTAATAATATTCTTATCTTGAAGCTCATAAGGTACATTGTCTTTTTCAAGCTGTTCTACAACCTTTGCAGCATCTTCTGAAGTCAACGAATCAAAAAGTACTTCATACTTATTGTTCTCATCTTTCTTGGCAGTATAAACAACCAAAAAAATTAAAAATGCCACAATACCGACAACGGCAGCCCCAATAATAACTCTCTGCTGTTTTGTTAGCTTAGAATATAAAACAACTAATTGTGAAAAAAGTACCTTAAAGTCCATTAAATTCTCATCTTAAAATTACAAAAATTGCTTCACTAATTCAAAAAATCTGCTATTTTGCTCATGAGTTCCTATTGTAACCCTGATTGCATTCATATTGTAGCTGTTCAAATCCCTAACAATCATCCCTTTTTGCAAAAGTTGATTTGCTATTTTAGTAGAATTTTGATTTGCATTCAAACATAGCGTAATAAAATTTGTATAACTCTCTATTATATCTATTTTTTGCTCTTTTGCAAACTCTTCATATCTTTTCATCTCTATAAAATTGCTTGAGATGCTTTTTTGAACAAATTCCTCATCTTCAAGTGCAACGCTTGCAGCCTCAAGCGAAAGTGTAGTAATATTAAACGGTGGTCTAAGTTTATATAGTTCTTTTATAATTGTACTATCGGCAAGCCCGTAACCGACTCTCATTCCGCCGAGTCCGTATGCTTTTGAAAATGTGCCGAGATAGATAACATTGCTAAATTTCTCTATTAAATCACTGGGATTTAAAGCTTTTGCACTATCTTTATGCGTTGCATACTCTATATATGCCGCATCTATAACCACCATAGTATCATTATCAATCTTTTCTAAAAATTTATATATCTTATCGGCGTCAAGCGCATCGCCTGTCGGGTTATTTGGGGTACATAAAAAAATGATTTGCGGTGACTCTTTTTTATAAAGCTCATAAAACTCATCTAAATTATGCTCTTGTGAGGCTGTTCTAATTACGGTTGCACCGATATGTTTTGCATATATCTCATACATAGCAAAAGTTATACTGTTCATCAGAATTTTTGAATTCTCATCCGCTTTTGCATGAATTAAAAACTCAATAACCTGATCACTTCCGGAGCCGATAATTACATTTTCAACTCCCACACCAAACCTTCTGCTTAGACCGTTTTTTAACTTAGTCATAGAGTCATCCGGGTAGAGTGCCATTTTTGAAACGATTGTACTAACCGCTTCTATAACTTTTTTACTTGTTCCATAAGGATTTTCATTTGACGCAAGTTTGACTATATCTTTTGGTTCTATGCCAAACTCTCTGACAACCAACTCTATCGGTTTTCCTGCTTCATATGTCTTTATATTTTCTAATTTTTTGTTAAATTTCATTGTCATCCCCCTTTATATAACTTCCAAGCCAAGTTACCTCATCTTTATGTTTTTGAACTGCTTTTTGAATTTTTTCATCATCTATATGCCCATAAAAATCTATAAAAAACCAGTAGTCAAATCCACCTTTATCTTTTGATGGGCGAGACTCTATTTTTGATAAATTTATATTTTCCTCATCAAAATCTTGTAAAAATCTAACCAAAGAACCTGCTTTCACAGAGTCTTTAAGTCTTACTAACATAGAAGTTTTATCCTCAAAGCTAGGCGAGTTTTTAAAATCGCTTAAAATTACAAATCTAGTTTGAGAACCTATCTCATCCTCCACTCTATCAAACATAACCGGAACACCATAGAGTTTTGCCGCTATATGACTACAAATAGCAGCAGAGGTTTCATCCTGAGAAGCTAGTATTGCAGCCTTTGCAGTTGATTCAACGGGAATTTGTTCAATATTAAAAAAATTGTGTTCTTGCAAAAATTCACTGCATTGTCCAAACCCTTTATCTTTTGAGTAAATCTTAGTAATATCTGATAGTTTTTTTGCCTTTGTAGCAAAAGACATATGGATAGGCATATACATCTCTGCAACTATTTTAATAGGGCTGTTTGCCAAAAGATCAAGCGTCTCTCCGACAATTCCGTCTCTTGAATTTTCAATCGGAACAACACCGAATTTAGCTCTTTTTGCTTCAAGCGTCTTAAACACGGAAAATATAGAATTAAGCGAAATATAGTCGCTCATTGCACCAAAACGACTCTCTGCCGCTTGATGCGTAAAGCTTCCCTCAGGTCCAAGATATGCTATACGCTCAGGAAGTTCAAGATTCCTTGAAACTGCAAAAATCTCTAAAAAAATTGCTTCTATCGCACTTGCATTTAAGAGCCCTTTTTGCTCCATACTCTTCTGCGTAAGTCTCTCTATAATGGCTTTTTCTCTCTCCGGTCTATAAATTGCACCGCCGGTGCTTTTTTTTATCCTGCCTACCTCTTCGACAACTTTCATTCTCTTATTAAGAAGCTCTAAAAGCTCATTATCGATTGCATCTATACTTGCTCTGCACTCATCAAGTGTTTTCATAAATTCTCCAAAATCTCTTGCATATCTTTATATACAAAATCAGGCTTTAAGTGCGGCTCTAAAAACGGTACTATTTCCGCCGCACTTTTATATTTTCCGCTTGTCACAAAAATAGTCTTCATTCCCATCTCTTTTGCTCCGCCCAAGTCACCCTTAACATCATCGCTTATAATTGCAATATCGCTAAATTTTGCATTAGGATTTTGTTTTTGCAACAGCTTGAGTGCCTCTTCATAAAATGAACGGCTCGGCTTTCCGACAACATCATATTTTGTCGATGTCGCAAATTCAAGCATCTTTAAAATTGCTCCGACTCCAGGGTATCTCTTACCATTCTTTGCATAAAGCGATGTCTCATGCATCCCAACCAAAGATGCACCTTGAAGCAAAAAGTCTATTATCCTTGCATACTCATCGGCGGTAAAATTCTCTTTTATAGAGATAAGAACTGTTTTTGGATTTTCATAGTTAAAGGCATATCCCATCTTCTTTAAAATTACCAAAAACTCATCTGAACCGTATGCTGCCACATCTTCTTTTGCCACACGAGACTCAAGAGTCATAAGAGGATCCAAATATGAATTAAAGTCAAAATCAAACCCGCGAGATTTTAAAAAATTAAAAAAATCATCAGATGTCTTTTTAGTACTATTCGTAATAATAACATAAGGAATTTTCTTAACATTAAGCATTTCTATGAACTCTATACTGCCGCGAATGGGAGATTTATCCTCATCGCTAATAAGTGTACCTTGAACATCTATAAAATACATCTTAGTTTTCCAAAAATTCTTTCTCTAGAGCTATTAAATCTTCGAACTCTTCTCTTTTTCTAATAACTCTTGTTCTTCCGCTCTCCAATGCCACTTCAGCGCTTCTTCCTCTAGTATTATAGTTGCTTCCCATACCAAAGCCATATGCGCCTGCACTGTGAATAACTAGCAAATCGTTATGCTCTAACTGCGGCAATAAATAGTTTTTTGCAAAAAAATCTCCGCTCTCGCATACAGGCCCGACCACATCAGCTTCACTTGCTTGGCTTTTACTATTGGTAATAGCTTCTATCTTATGATACGCTTTATAAAGACTTGGTCTTATAAGATCGTTCATTGCACCATCAACAACTACAAATCTCTTTGAACCGTTTTTTTTCTCATATAACACTTTTGTTAGAAAATATCCTGCATTTGCGGTTAAAAATCTACCCGGCTCACATACGATTGTCAAATCCAATCCTTTAAGCGCAGAGAGTATAGCTTGTGCATAGTCATACGGTTTGATTGTAGTTTCATCCTTATAAACCACTCCAAGCCCTCCTCCGATATCAAAAAACTTCAACTCTATTTTTATACTTTGAAGCGAACGAACCAAATCTGCCACAATAACCGCCGCCTCATAAATAGGCTCTAATTCCGTAAGTTGAGAGCCTATATGAAAGTGGATGCCGACCGGATCTAAAAAATCGGAGTTATTTGCTTTAATATACATTCTCTTTGCACTATCCAAATCAACACCGAACTTGTTGTCATGAAGACCAGTCGAGATGTAAGGATGGGTTTTTGGATCTATATTTGGATTTACCCTTATGCTGATTCTACACTTTGCGCCTAACTCTTTTGCTATCATTTCAACACGCCCAAGCTCTGCTTCGCTCTCGACATTTATATATAAAATATCCCTCTCTATAGCCTCTCTTATCTCATCATCACTTTTGCCTACGCCTGAAAATATGATTTTATAGCTAGGCACTCCTGCCAAAAATGCTCTTCGCACCTCTCCTATAGATACACAGTCCGCACCGCTTCCTAGAGTCGCAAAATGTTTTATAACACTAAGATTAGAATTGGATTTTATAGCATATGCGAGTATCGATTTTCTACCCTTAAAAGCCTCTTTTAACTCCGCATACTGCGCACTCATATAGTCGAAATCATAAAGATATAGCGGAGTCTTATATTTTGT
>JAUPKZ010000031.1 GCA_030837195.1 Campylobacterota bacterium | reverse complement strand
TTGAAATATTTGAGGTTGCCACCTAAGCCGTCTATATTTCTACCGCTTTGATTAATATACCCATTTATTACACTTCTTAATCTAGGCAATGTAATATTTTCACAAATATTATTTTCATTATTTGTACATAAAATAAACCTAACATTGCCGGTATTTAGTCTATTTAAGTCCAATATTGCATGACCTGTAGTTCCGCTTCCTGCCATAAAATCACAAACTAATTTAGGATTTGGATGTATTGTAGATATTAAATATTTAGCTACTTCAACAGGTTTTGGATACGGAAATTCAATTTGAATATCTTTAAAAAATTCATCATCGCTAGAGGCATTTTCATAGATTGAACTTATATTTTCATACATGTTTTCTTCTAGTTTGTATTTTCGTCTCGGCTGAGTATTCTCACCTTTTCCGAAAAGTAATAAGTTGTTATCTAAAAGTTTTTGCATAGTTATTGGTGGATTTCTCCATCCTCTTTCAGGAACAGGGCATGGCAGTTTTGTATCTGGATGTAAAAGTGGGATAAAATAGTCATCTGGAGCTTTTTTCTTATTTGGCCATGCCATTGAAACAGATTGATAAACTTTACCGTTTTCATCAATAAATTTGTACGCTTTTTCCCCATTTGAAAAATCTTGTTTATTTAGCCAGTTTTGAAACTCTTTATTGACTAATTCCAAATTAT
Source organism: Campylobacterota bacterium (assembly GCA_030837195.1). Classification (GTDB taxonomy): domain Bacteria; phylum Campylobacterota; class Campylobacteria; order Campylobacterales; family Sulfurimonadaceae; genus Sulfurimonas. The sequence continues at coordinate 20,212 of JAUPKZ010000031.1, read as the reverse complement.
ATGTAATTTTAAAATCATCTAAAACTTCTTTAGGATAGTTAAATGGATTTATAACCTCTTTAATCTCATCAGGAATAGTTGTTTTACCAATCTTTCTAAATAATTGGTTGGCTTTTTTTAATATTTTTTCTGCATTAGGCTTAGGTCGTTTAAGAGTATTTTCTGACATCAAAAATTTTTCTTTATTTTTTGCGAAACAAACAATAGTTTCATGCATTACAGAAACTCCCTTGCTGTCACCCTTTGGGTTTTTTTTGTTCCATACAATATTTCCTAAGCTATTTTTATCTCCAAATATTCTTATCAATAAAAGTTGTAAATTACTTAATTCATGCTCGTCAATATGAATTATAATAATCCCATCTTCTCTGAGGAGTTCATAAGCAAGATTAAGCCTTTTTTCCATAAAGTTTAACCACTTGCTATGACGGTATTTATCCTCTATGTCAACATATTTATCGTTGTATTTAAAATCATTTTCGCCCGTATTGTACGGTGGGTCGATGTAGATAACATCTATCCTGTTTTTATGAGTATAGTTTAAAACAGACAAAGCGTGATAGTTGTCTCCCTCTATAAGGATGTTGTCTTCACTCTCATCTGTAGTTATATGTTTGTCTGTAACCTCTTTGAGGATGGGAAGATGCGATGCACAATCAAGAACGACTTTTTCAGGTTCTCTCTCTTTGTCCCACACAAGACCGTACTTTTTATTTTCTAGTTCCTGCTCTTGAGACTGAATGATTTTTATCAACTCTTCTTTTGAATAACCTTGATAATCAACCATCAGCTATCTCCTTATTTTCATATAAAATTCGGAGCGTCGTTTGCAAAAAGTATGATATCGCCTGCTCTTGTATGTTCTAAGAGCACTTCTTGCATTTTTGATTTATCACTTAAGATAATTTTATTTTTCACTTTTAGATTTTTATCAAATAGCTCTGCATTTAACGCACCTGTAACAATAACAGTATCAAAAACACTATTTATAGCATCAATTAGTTTTAAATTCAGCTCATTGCTGCTCTCAACCAGCCCCGGGGTTACTATGACTTTTCTGCCCTCATGAAGTGAGCAGAGCCGTACGGCTTCTAGCATTCCGTCTATGTTTCCGTTATAACCGTCATCAAGGATGAGTTTACCGCCAGCTTTTATCATTTGAAGCCTATGTGCAACGGGTGTTAGTTTGCTTACCGCATCTTGTATCTCTTCATCACTCATGCCAAATTTTTTTGCTATTTGAGCAGCAACGGAGATATTCATAGTTTGAAATGCGCCTAAGATATTTGTATGAAATTTGACGCTTTTACCATCTAAAATAAGTTCAAAATCAACCCCATCAAGAGTTGCATTAACACTTTGTATCTCGCTACCGCCGAAAAATGTAACCTTCGGATGCTCTTCATCCGTAACTGAAGTATGGACAAAAGCCCTCTCTAGTCTAGGAGATTGCATAATCTCTAGCTTGGTTGCGATAATATTTTGCAAGCTCTTAAAGTACTCTATGTGCGCAAGTCCCACTTTTCCCACTACCACGGTTTGCGGCTCTAAAAAAGTGCTTATCTCATAGATATCTCCGCTCTCTCTCGCCCCTGCTTCACAAACATAAATCTCTGTATCGCTCGGCAAAGATTCGTTTACATCTCTAATAATGCCGCCAATGGTATTTACGCTTCTTGGAGTCGCATAAACTTTGTACTTTTTACTTAAAATTTCTGCTACAAAGTTTTTGATACTTGTTTTGCCGTAACTTCCCGTAATTGCTATAATTTGCAGGTTTTCGATACTTTTGAGCCTCTTTTTCGCCTCTTTTTTAAAAGCTTCAAAGAGAAATCTCTCTATTACAACAGAACCTACATATGCAACAAAAAGCGGCATGAAAACCCCATATACTTCACAAGCGTCTTTTAGTGTACAAAGGATATCTTGAAACATAGCCAATGAAAAAAGAAGTATCAAAAATCGTTTTACACGCCATGTCAAAACAAGCTTTTTATCTAGTTTTTTATACCATAAAAACAGAGCAGGGAACAGAGCAAAGAGAAAAAAGATAGCAAAAAAACTGCCCGTCGTATAATATGCTATAAAAGGAATAATAAAATAGATAATATGCCAGTGCGGTTTATGATGTTTTAATAACACACGGGAGAGTTTATAGTCGTACCACTGAAGATTTGTGATGAGATACCAACCTAAACTCATAACAAATACTATATTTACTATAAATGATAAAAGTATTTGATAATCTTGCATTACTTATGCTCCAGTGTTTTTAGGAATATTTTTTCTATGTTTTGAGCGACATCTTTTGCATGGTGTAAAAAGAAATAATGATCCCCCTCATAAACTATAAGTTTAGAATCTTTTATAAGTTTGTTTATCTTATTTGCGCTGCTAAGAGGCGTTGCAGTATCATCTTTCCCCCAACATAAAAGAGCAGTTCCGCTAAACTCTCTAAACTCATTTGCAAAATCCTCATCAACTACATTTTTAAATGTCTGATACATCGGCTCACTTAATTGTTTTGCATCCGATGCAACAAAAAATTCTCTAAATTTTGCCAGTCCAAAGAGTTTTAAGAATTTAAAGAGTGCTATTTTAGCTCTTACTTTAAGAGATTTTGTTACATATATGCCCGCACTTGAGAGCAGAACAAGAACGGAAGGTTCTAGTAAAAGAGCTACTTTACCGCCGAACGAGTGCCCTATAATGATATCTTTTGATGCGTTAAGATGAATCATCAAAAGCTCTACAATTCTTGCATAATCTTTTGTAGTAAGCGCCATATTGCAGGTTGAGTTGCCAAACCCAGGCAAATCGATATAAATATGCCTAAAAACATCCATATAAGGGGCAAAAGCTTGTTTCATAATATTTTTATTGCTCCCCCATCCATGCAAAACAATAAGATCTATCTTTGCATTAGGGTTTAAAATCTCATAACTTATATCTAGAGTATGCTGATGAAACTGTATGGACTTGATAGCCATTATTTACCTTTAGCCTTTGAAATAGAGTGTATATAGTCATAATTTACTTTTATTCTTCTTGCATCGCTTATGGAAGAGGCAAGAAGTTTTATAGATGATTTAAAATCTTCAAAAAGATAGTTTGCCATAGAACCCGGAATCGGGTTTATCTCATTTAGATAAACTTCGCCATCAATCACAAAAAAATCACATCTTATAAGTGCACCCTCAAAAAGGTTTTTATAGATTTTTTCAAAATTTGTTTTAAGCTTTTGCTCAAGCTCTTTGGAGATATCTGCCTTTAACACTTGCGAGCTTCTTGAAAAATCCATATATTTTTTTTCAAAATCTAAAAATTCACCCTTTTGCGGCTCTTCAACAATTGAAAAATAGCATTTGCCATCTGCACTAAAACCTGCCAAGTTATACTCTTTAACCCCTTTTATAAACGGCTCTACAAGCACGCTTTTGTCAAACTCAAAAGCAACATCCAAAGCATAGTCAAGTTCACTCTCGTCATTTACGACACTGACTCCGATTGAGCTGCCAAGGCGAGAGGGTTTTACGATAATAGGATATGCCAACTTTATATTTTTATGCTCTTTAGAGTTAAGCTCTTCAAAATCCAAGCATTTAACGCCTCTTGCACTACATAACATTTTTGTATATCTCTTGTCAAATGAAAAAACGCTAGCATCCGCTCTAGGTCCGATGTACTTGATTCCAAAAAAGTCCAAAAGAGAAGCGATTGTTCCATCTTCCCCATCAGCTCCGTGGATAAGATTTAAAATCATACCGCGATGTTCATTCGCGCCAAATAGTTTTTTTTCTATAAAACAGCCATTAGAGATGCTTAGTTGCGGAAATTTTTTATACTCAAAGCTTGAAAAAGTTTTTGCTCTCATTTTTGAAGCTTCTACAAGGTAAAAAATATGATTTTGATCACAAAAAATAAAAGTTAAATCAAACTCCGATAACTTCTCTTTTATAGTAATTGCGCTTACTATGCTAATCTCATGTTCAAAACTGGCACCGCCAAATAAAATCGTTAATTTCATAATTATAATATTTCCTTAATTTAGATAGTTTGAAGAAGCTTTAGGGCCTCTTTGACAAGCGAAGCGGTATCATCCGACCTACACTCGCTTAATACTTTTGAAATTTTATCCTTTTTAAACCCTAAACTCTCTAAAGCTTCCGTTGCTTGATCGAAAATTTTAGTAGTCGTAGGGCTTTTTGACGCAACTAGTTCGGCATCAAAGCCGTTAAGTTCAACCAAAATACGCCCTGCACTCTTTGGTCCGATTCCCGGAACTAGCTGCACCGCTTTTATATCTTTGTTGTTTATCACCACTGCAAACTGAGATGGCGTATATGTAGAACAAATAGCCATAGCTACTTTTGGCCCGACTCCGTTTATCTTAAGAAGCTTCTCAAAAAGAGTCTTCTCCCCTTTATCCAAAAACCCGTATAAAAGCTGTGCATCTTCTCTAATTATATGCGTAGTGTGCAGCCTTACCTCATCTTCTCTTAATGCAGAAAAAGCCTGTAGCGATATAAAAACTTCATAAATAACGCCCCCTACTTCTATATGCACGAAAGAAGGCTCTTTTTCTATAACTTTACCTCTTAATCCTACTATCACTCATTTACCGCCCTAATTTCATATACACCGTCTGAATTTTGCACAACCGCAAAAATTTTACCGATTGAACCCTCTGCAGGTTTGTAACTCAACTCTATCTGCGGGCTTACAAGCTTAAAAATTATCTCATTATGCCCTACCCATCTATCTCTGTTTATAATTCTTGCATCCACCAAACTATCTTGATATGTAGCAGTTTTAGATGTTAAAAAAATAAGCTTGTCATTTTTTATTTTATACTCATCCGTTATAGTGTCCAAATGCTCTTGATACTTGTTAAATTGTTTAAATTTTTCTACAAAAGCAGTCGGCATCTTTATACCGTTTTGTTTGTAATGAAGCAACCTTTTTTTCACTTCATTAAAAGATGCCGCATTGTCTTTGATAAGCTTCTCATACTTTTGCATCTCTTTTTTTATCTCGTTTATACTTTTTTCAAGCTCTTGTACTTCATGTTTATTTTTTTCTAGCTTTTCAACACCCTCTGATTGCATCAAAGGATCTATAACAAAAACATTCTCGCTTCCTTGAAGTTTATTTATAACAATCTTTTTTGAAGCAGTCACTTTAACATGAGAATTGCATATCTCTATCTCCGCTTCTCTGGCAAAAATAGTTCCGCCCATTGCCTGAGTAATATTTACCTTTTTAGCTTCTACCGTGCCGTGTTCAAGACGAACAATCTTTACATTTTCGCCGATTGCAATGCCTTTATGAACATTGACAGTCAAATCATCCGCTTTAACCGTTGATGTTTTATGCGTCTGCCCTTCTATGTTTGCTCTTCTGGCATGTATCTTTGCATTTGAGCCTACATTGCCCTTTACATCTATCTCACTAACTTCAACTTCCATACCGCTGCCGATAGCATCTTTATCGGTATCACTCTCATTAACATTTAAAGAAACTTCCGAATCAAGACCTGTAGATATAGAACCCGTTGTTTTAAAACTGATTTCTCCTATTGCCATTTCCGATTTTATTTTATATACATTTGCCTCTTTAGAAATATATCCGTTTATTTTTGCACGATAAATTATACTATCTTCACTCTCGCTAACTTCTATCGTCTCATCTACGGTAAAAGACGGTACATTATTTACTAAAGGCTCTAAAGGCTCTAAAAATTCACCGCGGCAATTACGACCCGGTTTTCCTTTCTTAGGCTTAATGTATTCCATCAGCACATCGCCTTCTAAAACACTATGGATAAAACCTCTGTTTGAATAATCAACACGCTCTTTTTCATCGCTTTTTTCTTCTTTTTCATAATGAAATAAAAAATTATCGTTGGTTGTCGGAGTAGGCTCATAAGACTCTGCTATTAAAATAGTCTCGTTTTTACTGTACTCTATTCCTCCGTGAACCTTTGCTACTGCGGAAATTTTAGAGAGCGTATCATCTAGCATTTCATCAAAAACATTAATCAATATACCTGCTTTTATTTTGCTTTTGTTGATATATTTTAGGAGTTCATTTTCAATTTTTGGGATAAGAGGAATTTTTGAACCTGCTTTTATACTTAAGTAAATTTTACATTTTGTAGCATTTGCTCCGACGGCAGTGTGAAAATCTTTAAACAAGTCCTCTTCATCCTTGCTAAAAATTTCAATTTCATAAGCTTGTTTTATCTGAAACTTACTGTTTAAGACCTCTTTTATCTCATCTAAAACTATCTTTTGACCATCTTCTATCTCTTGCCAGTCAACCTCTTTTTCCGTGTTGGTTCTGGTAAATGTTTGAACGCTAAGTATATTAAAATCAAGTGAATTAGGGTTTATATTGCTTCGCTTTGCAAGCTCTACAATCTCTTTGGCAACGCTCTGTGTTCTTACAACGGTAGGACGGATTTTCTTCGGTGTTTCTTCTTGCTTTTCATTTGATCCGAACAGTCCCATGATATGCATCCTAAATTATATTTTATAAATGAGTGGGTACATTTTAATCAAATATTTGTTAAACTTTCGTAAAATTACTATATATCTTCAAAAGTAGCCCATGTTTAAAGCAATTTTTACCAATAGTTTTGGAATATTATTCTCTAGAATTTTAGGATTTATCAGAGATCTTCTTACTGCTTCGGCTCTTGGTGCAAATATTTATAGCGATATATTTTTCATAGCATTTAAACTTCCTAACCTTTTTCGCCGCATATTTGCAGAAGGCGCTTTTATGCAGGTTTTCATTCCGGCTTATGCAAATTCTAAAAACAGAGCGGTTTTTACGGCTCATATATTTATCATTTTGTTCTCTATTATCCTAATACTCTCTCTTCTTGTAAATCTTTTACCATCTATTGCTACAAAAGCTATTGCAATCGGCTTTAACGAAAAAACTATAGAGCTTGCTTCTCCTTTGGTTGCTATCAATTTTTGGTATCTCCCGCTTATCTTTACGGTAACATTTTTAAGTACGCTTTTGCAATATAAAAGACACTTTGCTACAACAGCTTTTTCAACCGGTCTTTTAAATATTTCGCTTATTTTGGCTCTATATATCTCAGAGGGCAAAAGTCAAAACGAGATAGTTTACTACCTTAGCTACGGCGTGGTTGCAGGCGGTATTTTACAGCTTATCGTACACATAGCGGCTCTTCATAAGCTTGGACTCTCACGGCTTGTTTGCGGCGGTTTTGGCTACATCAAAGCAAAATCTCAAAAAATTGCACTTGAGTCAAAAAAATTTAAACAGCAATTTTTACCTGCTATCTGGGGAAATTCTACTGCACAAGTCGGCGCATTTTTGGATACTTGGCTTGCATCTTTTTTAGCAAGCGGTGCTATAAGCTATCTTTACTACGCCAACCGCATCTTTCAACTCCCGCTTGCGCTTTTTGCCATTGCAACATCCATTGCTCTTTTTCCTAGTATTGCAAGATATATCAAAAACCATGATGAAACAAATGCGCTGCTCTATCTTCAAAGGGCATTTTGGTTTTTGGCTTTTTTACTCACATTTAGCACACTCGGAGCAATAATTCTTTCATATGAGATTACACACTTTTTATTTGAAAGAGGCGCATTTACAAATACGGATACGCAAAATACGGCTTTAGTGCTTCAGATGTATATGTTAGGGCTTTTGCCTTTTGGGCTTCAAAAACTATTTTTGCTCTGGATATATGCAAAAGAGCAACAGCTTCAAGCTGCAAAAATCGCAACTGCAACACTTAGCTCAAATATATTTTTCTCTTTGGTACTTCTTATGCCTCTAGGTGCGGCAGGGCTCGCACTTGCAACTACAATAAGCGGTTTTGTAGGCTTTTATCTTACTATAAAAATTTTTGGACCGCAAAGATTTTTTGATATACTTCGCTCAAAACGGACTCTTTACCTACTCTTAGGCAGTGCTATTTTTACTCTTTTACTACTCATCTTGAAGGATTTTATACATGTTTATCTATGATTCCGTACAAAAAACAAAAAGGGAATTTGTTCCCCAAGAAGAAGGAAAAGTAAAGCTTTATGTCTGCGGACCGACGGTTTATGACGATGCGCATCTAGGACATGCAAAAAGTGCTTTAGTCTTTGACCTGCTCTCTAGAGTATTAAGGGCAGAAGGCTATGAGGTAACTTATGTAAGAAATATCACGGACATAGATGACAAAATCATCAAAAAAGCACAAGAACAAAACAAAAACATAAAAGAGATAACTGATTTTTATACGACTTCTTACACCTTAGAGATGGCAAAGCTAGGAGTTAAGCAACCAGATATTGAACCAAAGGCAACAGAGTCGCTTGAAGCTATGTTTGAGCTTATACAAAAGCTTATAGATAAGGGGCATGCCTATAAAACAAAAAGCGGCGATGTCTATTTTGATACCTCAAGCGATAATGCATACTTAAGCCTCTCTCATAGAGTACAAGATGAAGATGATAAAATTCAAAGAGTGGAGAGCTCATCGGAGAAAAAAAACAGCTCTGATTTCGCACTTTGGAAAAGCGTAAATGACGGTTCACTTACTTTTGAGTCACCTTTTGGATACGGTCGCCCCGGATGGCACACCGAGTGTTCGGCTATGATAGAGAAGCACTTGGCAAAAGAAGAGTCTAAGTTCGCAGTCGATATTCACGGTGGCGGCGCAGACTTGATGTTTCCTCATCATGAAAATGAAGCTGCACAGACTAGATGCGGTACAAACCATCAGCTTGCCGCTTACTGGATGCATAACGGTTTTGTAAATATCAACGGAGAAAAAATGTCTAAGAGTTTAGGAAACAGCTTTTTTCTAAAAGATGCTCTTCAAATTTACGATGGCGAAATTCTGCGTTTTTACCTTCTTAGCACACACTATCGAAGCAATTTTAACTTTAGCGAAGAGGATTTGCTTCTCTGCAAAAAAAGACTCGACAAGTTTTATAGGCTTAAAAAACGCCTCTTTGGCATAAAAATCACATTTACAAGGAGTGCCTTTCAAGATGAACTGCTCAGAGCGCTAGGCGACGATTTAAACATATCTACCGCACTCGCCCTTATTGACGAAATGATTTCTTATTCAAATGAAACACTCGACAACGCCCCAAAAAACAAAGAATTTAAGAATGAAGTACTCTCAAACCTTGCATACATAGAGGAGGTTTTAGGCTTTGGCATAAAAAACCCATTTGAATACTTTCAGCTTGGAGTAGATGAGGCAACAAAACAGAAAATAGCCTCACTCATAGAGGCGCGCAGCGAAGCAAAAAAGGCAAAAGATTTTGCAGCGGCAGATACCCTGCGCAACGAAATATTATCCATTGGCGTAAATATTATGGATACGCCTGAAGGCACTTTTTGGGAGAAAATATAAACAGCTACTAATATGGTTTTTTTATCCTGTTCTTATAGCCCGTATTTATGCGTAAATGAAGCCCTAACGCATACATTTGAGTGATGGCTTTTTTAAGCAAATAGGCTATGTAGCCATTTACCTTTATAATCCCAAAAAGCTCTCCTGCACAGTATCTACCGCCTAGCGCTATAAAAACTCCAAGCACGGAAGCATCAAAGTTTTTATATTTTCTATTATCCATTTTAGCTATGATGGTTTTTGCGACATACTCTGCACTTCTCTCGGCAGTCTGAGCTGTAGGAGGCAGTATATCTCCTTTGTTATCTCTTATCTCCACACAATCGCCTATAGCAAAAACATTTTGCATACTTCCTATCGTGAGGTCTTTATTGGGCATCAATTGAGCAATTTTATTTTTTGGCACATCTATGGTGTCGTTAAGGCTTGAAGCTCTAATGCCTCCTGTAAAAATCATAAAACAGTATTTCAATTTTTGCTCATTTTTAAAGTAAATGTACTCTTCATCAATTCTATCGATAAATGTATTTATAAGAATCTCAACACCCAAAGATTCAAGCCTCTTTTGTGTTGTTTGGATAAGAAAAGCACTCATCTGCGGAAGTATGGTAGCACTTGCATCTATGAGATAAATTTTTATATTTTTTGCCCTTAGCCCTATTGTTTTGCCGTATGCTTGTATGATATGTGCCATCTCCGCGGCAACTTCAACACCGCTAAGACCTGCTCCGCCTATTGCTAAATTTATCTCCTGCTCATTACTCTGATTTTGCAGTTTTTCATAAATAATGCGCTCAAACTCTACACGAAAACTATGCGCTCTTTGCAAATTTTTAACACCAAAACTATGTTCTCTTAGTCCGTCTATAAATGAAAAAAAGTTTGTCTTAGCTCCCATCGCAAGAATCAAATAATCATATGCAACCGCACCGTTGCAAGTTTGAATCATCCTTGCATCAAAATCCATAGATATAACCTCATCATAAACAAAATGAACTTTTTTTTCAAATCCGCTACACCAATCCTCTAAATCCACAACAACATCATGCAAATCAAATCTGCCGGCAATATACCCATAAGCCTCAGTTTGCATATAATGATACGGATTTTTATCTATAAGCGTTATCTCTATCTCTTCTCTTTTTGCTAAAAACTCTATAGCACGAAGCCCGCCGTATCCACCGCCTATAACTACTACATTTTTCTTCAAATGGCACTATCCTATATGTTTCTTTAGCAAATACAAGCTACAATTATACAAAAACCGGTAACAAAATGATAACAGAAGAACTAAAAGCAGAGCTTTTAACAAATATGGCAGATACAACGAATGAATTTAAGCGGATTTTTCACGGGCGCGGAGGAGTCTATGAAGGGCTTAGACATCTAACCATAGACTCGATAGACACTATCATAAGTGCTGCTTTTTATTTTCAAGAAGAAAATGAAGATGCTATTATCCAAATGTTAAGCTCTCTTATAAACGAATCCAAATACAACACTTTTATAGTTCAACGAAGATACCTTCAAGGCTCACCGACAGAAGTGCTTTTTGGAGAGTTAAAAAGCGATCTCGTAGCTATAGAAAACGGTATGAAGTTTAAGCTAAACTTGCTATCAAACCAAAACAGCCTCTATTTTGCAGATATGAAAAACGGAAGAGCATTTGTTAGAGAAAATGCAAAAGATAAAAATGTGCTAAACCTCTTTAGCTATACTTGTGCTTTTAGCGTTGCCGCAAAGCTAGGAGGCGCTGCGAGTGTTACAAATGTAGATATGAGCAAAAGTGCACTCTCCATCGGAAAAGCAAATCACCACTTAAACTCAGTCGATGCCAAAGGGGTAAGCTTTTTACCCTATAATATACTAAAATCATTTTCAGGCATCAAAAAAAACGGACCGTACGATTTTATCATTATAGACCCGCCGTCGTTTCAAAAAGGGAGTTTTGATGTTAAAAAAGATTATGCGAAAATTATAAAAAAACTTCCGGAGCTCTCAACGCCTGAATGTATTGTTTTAGCTTGTCTAAACGCTCCTGAACTGGATTCAAATTTTCTCATAGAACTTTTTAGTATTTATGCACCCGAATTTTATTTTGAAAAAAGAGTCGCAAATGTGTCAGAATTTAAAAATTTAGATGAAGAAAAAAGCCTTAAAGCTATGTTTTTTAAAAGAAAGTGAAATATCATTATTTTTGTGATATAATTTTGCATTTATAATAAATAGTTATTTTAAAGGATTAAACCGATGAAAAAAAGTATCTTGCTTATAGTATCTCTTCATCTATTTCTAAATGCTTCAAATCTTGAAACAACCATAAATGAAACACTTGCTACAAATCCTGTGGTTTTAGAAAAACTAAAAAGATATAAAACGACAAAGCAGGATATTGAGATAGCAAAATCAGGGTACTACCCAAAACTTGATTTATCTCTTGGTTTTGGTGCCGAAAATACCGACAGAACAAAGCCCGATGAATCGTTTGACTTTAGCGTTTATCAAAACTCTCTAACTTTAACTCAAAATATTTTTAAAGGTTTTGAAACGACATACAGAGTCGCTCAAGAGGAGCACAAAAGCACATCAGCCGCTTATAGTTACATAGAAAATGTAAACAACATCTCTTTTGAAGTCACAAATGCTTACCTACAAGTTATAAAACATAGAGAATTGCTAGAAAATGCACAAGAAAATATCCAAGTAAATCAAGAAATTTTTACAAAAGTCCAAAAACTATATGATTCGGGTCTTACGACACTATCTGAAGTAAACAAAGTTGAAGCTTCTTTGGCGCTTGCAAAGGCAAACTATGTTGTTGAAGAAAATAATCTACTTGATTATCAACATAAACTTGAAAAGTTAACCGGTAAAAAAGTCAATGCGCAAGAACTACAAATACCGATATTAAACGCAACTCTGCCTGCTTCTTTGGATGAGGCAATACGCTACGCAACACAAAATAACCCGTCTATTTTGGTAAGCGAATACAACATAAAACTAGCTCAAGCTGCATACAATGAAAAAAAATCCCCTTACTACCCTTCAATCGATGTAGAAGTAGCTCAGCTTATGAATAAAAACTTAAGCGGTATAGAGGGAGAAGATGATCGCTTTAGAGCAATGGTCTATCTTAGATACAATCTCTTCAACGGCTTTGCAGATCAAGCTGCAAAACAAAAAAGCATAAGCGCGATGCTTAGCGAAAATGAGACTCAAAACTCACTCAAAAGAGATATTACGGAGCAGATAGCTCTTGCTTGGGCATCAAATGAAAAAATAGCGCAACAACTTGTTCATCTTCAAACATATCAAAATTTTGCCTCAAAAACGCTAGCTCTTTATATTAAAGAATATGACTTAGGTCGCCGTTCACTTTTGGATTTGCTGTCTGCACAAAATGATTTTATAGGTGCAAAATCACAAATCATAAATGCAAACTACACTATGCTTTTTGCAAAATACAGAGTGTTAGACTCCATGGGAACACTTGTATCGACGGTTCTTGGCGAAAAAGAAAAAATCTACTCAAAAACGGCGCTAAACGAAAAAGAAGATGCTCTACCTGCATCTTTTGAGTAAATATTAAGTAAAATATACTAAAATAGTCTTAAAAAAATAGCCACTAAGGGGCAATCATATATGCTCAGTCCGGATACAGACTACTTAAGAATGGATGCGCTGCTTGATGCGCTTGTTCTTTTTACAAAACTATACCATAAGCCTTTTTCGGCAGAAGCTCTTACTGCGGGGTTGCCTATTGAGCCGGGTGCCCATTCTCCTGAACTATTTTCCATAAACAACGCAAAAGGGCTTTTTTCGCGTGCGGCAGAGAGAGCCGGTTTGAAATCAAGCATAGTAAAAAGACCACTGTCGCAAATATCGCCTCTACAGCTTCCTATGATTATTTTATTGTCAAATCAAGGTGCTTGCATAGTCGATAGATTTAGTGAGGACAGAAGCAAAGCAAAAGTCGTTATGCCTAGCGAAGAACCCGTTGAGATGTGGCTTGATATAAAAGACTTAGAAGATGAGTACATAGGCTATGGATTTATGGTTAAAAAAGCGTTTGAGTACTCTGATGAGAGTTCAAGGACTCTTCATCTAAACCAAAAACACTGGTTTTGGAGTACTATAAAACTCTCTATTCCTATCTATAAAGATGTTTTATATGCTTCACTTCTCATAAATCTTTTTGTTCTTGCTTCACCTCTTTTTACTATGAATGTTTATGATAGGGTAGTTCCAAACAATGCCGTAGAAACGCTGTGGGTATTTGCCATTGGCGTAACGATTATCTATGTTATAGACACATTTTTAAAATTTAGCAGAACTTATCTTCTTGAAACTGCGGCAAAAAAGAGTGACATCATTATGTCGTCTATCATTTTTGAGAAAGTTTTAGACTTAAAAATGGCTAATCATCCTGCTTCTGTCGGCTCATTTGCAAACAACATAAGAGATTTTGACAACATACGAAGCTTTTTAACAAATGCTACCATGACTGCCGTTATAGATCTTCCCTTTACGGTTATTTTTCTGCTTGTCGTAGGGTATATAGGCGGTTGGATAGTAATAGTACCTATGCTTACAATGCTTCTTATAATGACTTATGCATTTTTAATAAAAAAACCTCTTCAAGACAGCATAGAGAGCACACATGAGGCAAGCGCGAAAAAAAGCTCTATCTTGATAGAAACGCTACATAACATTGAAACCCTTAAAACTCTAGGGAGCGCTTCTCAAGCACAATGGAAATGGGAAGAATCAACCGGAGAGATAGCAGCTAGAAGCCTGAAATCTCGACTGCTCTCTGCATCCATTCCGACGATTACAAATCTTCTTATACAACTAAATACAGTTATGGTTATCATATACGGAGTTTATCTTATACAAGATTTTGAGCTCTCCATGGGTGGGCTTATAGCGGTTATTATACTTACATCAAGAATTTTAGCACCGATGGGGCAAGTTGCCGCACTTATGACAAACTATGAAGATACAAAAACATCTTATGATACTATAAACGAGATTATATCAAAACCATCTGAGAGACCAAGCGGTAAAAAGTTTGTTCAAACACCGCCGTTTAGCGGTCGCATAGAGTTTGTAGATGTTACATTTACATATCCGGGCAATGATGTTGCATCTCTAAAAAATGTCTCTTTTATCATAAATGCAGGCGAACATGTAGCTATCATAGGGCGAATAGGCTCAGGAAAAAGCACAATTCAAAAACTCATCCTCGGACTCTATGAACCAGATAGCGGGCAAATTCTCATTGACGGTATAGATATCAAACAAATAGATCCGGCAGACCTTAGAAAAAATATAGGTTATGTTTCTCAAGATATTGCGCTCTTTAGAGGAACACTTAAAGAAAATATCACATTTAAAGCAACACATGCTACCGACTATGCAATGATGCGTGCGGCAAATATCAGCACAACCGCCGATTTTGTAAAAAAACATCCAAAAGGCTATGAAATGCCCATAGGTGAAAGAGGTCAAGGTCTCTCAGGTGGGCAGCGCCAAAGTATAGGAATTGCCAGAGCCTTTTTACTAGAAGCACCTATTATGCTTCTTGATGAGCCAAGCAACGCAATGGATCAGCAAACAGAGTTAAATCTACTAAACAATCTAGAAAAAAACCTTACACATACTACTACTATCTTAGTAACGCAGAAAATGGGGCTTCTTCAAATCATAGATAGAGTTATTGTTATAAACGAAGGTAGAATTATCATAGATGCTCCAAAAGAAGAAGCACTCTTAAAATTGCAAGGCAAAGGAGGAAAAAATGAAAATCAATAAAAAACCTTCTTTGGAATACACTCAAAAAGACTATGATTTTATGAACAGCCTAAGTGCGGCTGTTTTAGAGATGAGTCCTACAAAAACAAGCAGAGTTATAAAAATATGGCTTATTACGATTATCTTATTTATAATATGGGCTTCTTTTGCGCAAATAGATGAAATTACAAGAGGAGACGGCAAAGCCATACCTTACGGGCAAAACCAAATCATTCAAAATTTAGAGGGCGGTATAGTAGAGTCTATACTTGTAAATGAAGGGCAAAAAGTAAAAGCCGATGAAGTAATTTTAAAAATTGCCAATGCAAAATCTCTATCTACTTCAAAAACAAACGAGATAAAATTTCAAGAACTAGAAGCAAAAAGATTAAGGCTCCATGCCGAAGCAAACGAACTTGATTTTAACCCTCAAATAACTATGGATAAAGAGCTAAATGCACAAATAGAACTAAATAAAAACCTATATAGCTCAAGAATAGTAGAGTTTAGAGCAAAAGACAACTCTTTTGCAGAGCAAATAGAGCAAAAAAAACAACAGCTCATCGAAGCAAAAGCAAATATAGAAGCACTTAAAAAGTCTCTTGGGTATGTGACAGAAGAGATAGCGATGACTGAGCCAATGGTAAAAGAGGGGATAAAATCAAAAGTTGACTTTTTAAAACTTCAAAGAGAGGCAAATGAAATTAAAAACAAAATAGAAGCTACCGAACTCTCTCTTCCAAGACTAAAATCTGCAATAAATGAATTTATAAACAAAAGAGAAGAGGCAAAAAAACTATTTTTAAATACTTCAAGAAAAGAACTAAACGAAGTCACGGCAGAAATATCACGCATAAAAACACAGCAGATAGAATACAGTGACCAAATAGAGCGAACTATGGTTAGATCTCCTGTTGATGGTATAGTTCAAAAGCTATATGCCAATACTGTAGGCGGAGTCGTAAAACCTGGAGAAGACTTAATAGAGATAGTTCCGACAAGCAAAAAACTTATCTTAGAAATCAAAATAAAGCCTAGCGACATCGCCTTTATACATCCAGGTGCTAAAGCTAATGTAAAAATATCTGCTTATGACTATGCGATTCATGGAGGATTGGAGGGGAAAGTTATCTTTATATCACCTGACACCATAACAGACAAACAAGACAATACTTTTTATATTATCCATGTTGAAACACAAAAGAGCTACTTAGGCTCTGATGAGCATCCTCTTCAAATAATTCCGGGTATGACGGCAAATGTAGATATAGTAACAGGTAAAAAAACGGTTATGCAGTACATTTTAAAACCTATACTAAAATCAAAACAGTATGTTTTTTCAGAGAGATAAGATGAATATCATAATATATAGCACAGACATTGCTATGATTGATACATGGAAGAAAAAAGAGCCTCTTAGCGGTGCGATATATTGCAGTGATACAAATTCTCTCCTAGCGCTCTTAGAGAAAAAACCATCTTCCATAGTAGTTGCAGACTATGACAGTATCGCATCTGAGTTAAATACTTTGCTCTCAAGCGGCACTATTATAGAAAAACTTATAGTTTTAGAAAAGGCTCCTGAAATCATAACCGGAAAATCACTTATATTTAACGGCATAAAGGCATACGGAAATTCAGCGATGCTCTCACACCACTTAAAACAAATGCTTTATACCGTATATGAAGGCAATATCTGGAGCTATCCTGAACTAACTGCATTTTTGGCAAAAACAAAAAACAAAAAAGAGCTATCTGTCGAAGCTAAAGAACTTCTAAACAACAGGCTCTCGCCAATAAATATAACACAAAGAACCGTAAAGGCTCATATAACATCCATTTTCTCTAAACTTCATATTAACGATAGACTCGCTTTAGTACTACTTCTTAAATAACTTTAGATGTCAAGATATAGTAACCTTGACATCGTCCTGAATTTGAAGCTTGACAGTTTCATCCTGAGTAGATGTATATTCGTTAAAGCCAAGCTGCGTTTGAGTCATTGATTTAACCCAATTATCAGTTGTTTTAAGAGAAACACTATCTACACTATCTCCAGTAACATAGAGATCATTATCTGTATCTGTTATACTAATAACATCACTAAGCGATAAACTTATATTTTGTACACCTTCACCTAAATGTATCTCTTCTATATTTTTTATCTCATTACTTAGTGCACTAAAATCTATAGAGCTATCAACAAGCAAGATATCATATCCTACTCCCGTGTCTATATCACTTGTTGCATCAAATACATATGTATCATTTATAATATTAATATTTAACTTATCGATATAAGTATCGCCGTCTTTATCAACTATAGTTATATTAAACTCTTCTGAAATATAATTACCTGAGCTTATAACAGGTGTATATATATAATTTCCTGTTTCAAAATCAAGCTCCATAGTGCCTTCACTAAGAGCAATTACTTGAGTAGGGTTTATAGAATCGTAAGTGTATGTAACATTATTATATACTAACTCATAAATATGCCCTCCATCTGCACCAAAATTTATACCTGAAGAGCTATCTAAACTGTATAAACTTCCTTCTACTACATTTATATTTGATGTTATAGTATCGCTCAATTGTGTAGCGTCACTTACAATAAGAGCTGTTTTAGCATCTTGAACTTGAACAATATCTAAATACTCGGTAGATAAATTTGTTCCTATTCCGATAACAGTTAAATCAATGTTATTTGCACTTATAAAATTTGTCCAATCTGTTACATATGGAGTATCTAACCAACCACTCTCACTATCAGTACCAATATTGAACTTTTTATCTTTACCCTCATTATTTTCAACTGTCGGAGTACCATCAGATATAAAATAAGCAACTGTCTTATCGGCAGCAGGCAAATTAGTACCATATGTTGTCGGTGTAACCGCCAAAGCAGCCTCATAGTTTGTACCCACATTAGTAAGGTCGGTAATTGTTACACCGTTATACAAAATTGTATTTGTATCATGATTCATAGTCAATTTACTTAAATAATCAAGAATTTCTATTTGATTTTTCCAGCCTAAATTTACTGCACCACCGTTAAAAAGCGTTAAATTTACATTTACATCACCTTGTTTAGAATAAGCATTTATAGTGTCTATCAACGCTTGTTTTGCAATATCAAAGCGAGTTGTTGTTCCTGTAACAATATCATCCATAGAGCCTGATACATCTAGTGTAAAGATAATATTTGTATCTACTACCGCCGGTGCAGAAACAAATATAGGTGTTGTATTATTTATAACAGGTGCATCATCGGTTATTTTTACTTCTAAATTTGCACTAGCAACAACACCTGTTGCATCAGTAACTGTGTATGTAAAAGTATCGATATCGTTTCCTAAAATAGAGTGATTTACAGGATTAACAAGGGTATAAGTATAATCACCACTTAGCATATTGACAATAAGTTCATTCCCTTCAGCCGTTGTAACAGTGGCAATATTTGCGGCTATATCTATAACTGTATTGCCGCCTTCTATAGATATGCTACTCAATATTGTTCCACTTGGCAAAATATCATCGTTTAAAATATTACCACTCACTGTCTCGCTTGTACTTATACTATCTGTTCCGACACTTAATGCTGCTTCATCAACTTGAGAAATATTATCGTTTAATATCATAAGATTTGGATTATTATTTACGGTTACTTCAATTGGCAATATAGTTGAAGCACTACTTCCATTTGAATATTCGGTAGCCGTTGCAATAACATTTAAAGTATATATAGTTGTTGCTTCAATTATCGGTGTTGTCAAAATTAAACTACTTAAACTCCAATTTGTAATATTTACACTTATATTAGATGTATCAGCCGTAAATGTATTTACACCATCAGAAAGCATAAAACCAGCAGGTATATCATTTATCATAACACTCAATACTTCTGAACCGTCATTATCAACCAAAGCAGATGATATATTAAGAGCAATAGAGCTATTTTCGTCTGCAACTACAACTCCGCTTGTATTTTGCACTGTTTTATCGTAAGCTATGGAGTTTATAAGATAGTCATCTCCTAAGCGAGGCGCACTAAATACTATCATATCAAAAAGCATTCCGCTATCAGGCTTAAGCGTTACAGCCGGATCAATAAGATCGCTTCCTCCGCTATTAGTCCCTTCTCCGACCACAATACCATCTTTATAAAATGTATAAGTAGCATTTTCAGTTGAATTTTTCCATGCAAAAGAAACATCAACAGAAGTAATATCTTGATCAAATTCTACAACTATTTTTTCTGAGCCGACTCCGCTAAGATAACCTAACTCACTATCAGCTCCTGATGCTACTCCTGTAACACCAAAACCATCAGGGTTGGTATGAGTGCTAATTGTAGAAACTACTCCGTTTGCTAAATATGCAGTTACATTAAATCCGCTGCTTGTATCAGTAACATTGCTTAAAGTGATTTCTTGTGTTATGGTTGCACTGCTTGTGATGCTTAATGTTGGAGCATCGGCTACTGCTTCAATATTTATAGTAGTTGTATAACTATCAGAGCTCCACGACAAACCATCATTTACTTTAAATATAAAGCTACTATCAGCATCACTATGATCAGTCGGATTAAATGTTAATTTTCCACTATTTATATCAGTTGCCAAAACAATAGCGTCAATGTTTAACGCTACTCCATCAAGGTATAAAATCCCATTGCTTGGTAATGTTTCTATTCTAACTGCTGAGATAGCATTACCTTCTTCATCACCATATACTCCAAAATCATTTATAGTTATAGTATACACATTTGTACTATTATTTATATCTTCTAAAATAATTATCGAATCGTTTGTAGATATAGGTGCATCGTTTACTGCGCTAACTGCAGGGTCGACATTTGCAGGAGTACCATCAACTGTTCCGTCGTTTGGAGTAAGTGTAAATGCAGGCAAATCTGCTCCGCTATTTACCAGTGCAAGACCTGCTGCGGTGAGTGTAACGCTGCCAGCTCCATCAAGTGCATAATTGGTAGTATCGCTTAGAGTTACGCTT
>JAUPKZ010000030.1 GCA_030837195.1 Campylobacterota bacterium | reverse complement strand
TTGATTGGGATTTTGTTAAAAAACATATGATTTTTGCTGCAGGTCCGGTAAACATCGGTTACGGCATGAGAAGAAGCGATGAAAAATCTATTAAAGAGGGTAAATACACACCTCTAGAGATGGAAATCGTATCAAAAGAGATGAAGACTGTTGTTTCAAAAAAAGAGGGTCCTGCACTAGAGCCATATGGCTATAAAGCGGGTGATACAATGGAACATCAGGCAGGAACTCTTGCTCACTGGGAAATTTCATACGAAGATTATAAAAAATCAGTAGCGCCATACACACTAGAGTACACAGCAGCTATTGTAAAAGGCGACCCTGATGAAAATATGGAGACTTTCAAAGAAAAGCTTCAGCAGTTAGCTAATCTATATATTGAAAAAGGCAGAAAAGTCGTATCTTTCTGGACTATGGGTATGAATCAACATACAAGAGGAACTTGGGTAAATACACTATCTTACAATGTTCACTTTTTACTAAACAAGCAAGCTATTCCGGGGTCGGGAGCATTCTCTCTAACAGGTCAGCCTTCTGCATGTGGTACTGCTCGTGAGGTAGGTACATTTACACACAGACTTCCTGCGGATATGATGGTTGAAAATCCTGAGCATAGAAAAATTTCTGAACATAAATGGATGGTACCGGAAGGAACTATAAACCCAGTCGGTGTACAGCACATTATGAAAATCCACCGTGACTTAGAAGACGGTTCAATGAAATTTGCTTGGGTAAATGTTTGTAACCCTTATCAAGATACTGCTTCGGCAGAACATTGGTTAAAGGCAGCAAGAGAGATGGATAACTTTATAGTTACATCCGATGGCTATCCGGGTATCTCTGCAAAAGTTTCAGACCTTATTTTACCGTCTGCTATGATTTATGAAAAATGGGGCGGATACGGAAATGCTGAGCGCCGTACACAACTATGGAGACAACAAGTTCTTCCTATGGGTGATGCTATGAGCGACACTTGGCAGTGGGTTGAACTCTCAAAAAGATTTACCGTTAAAGATGTATGGGGTGAGCATAAACCATCAGGTCCAAGAAAAGAAGCTCTTCCTAGCGTTATAGAAAAAGCAAAGGCAATGGGATACAGTGAAAATACTACTATGTATGAGATTTTATTTGCAAATGATATTGCAAAATCTTACAAACTTGACCAAAGCGATCCTGTTCAAAAAGGGTACGATAACACTGAGGGTTACGGAGATAGCAGAAATGTTGTAGGAAGTGACGGCAAAGTATTTAAAGGATACGGTTTCTTCATCCAAAAATACCTCTTTGAAGAGTATGCTGCATTTACTCGCGGACATGGACATGACCTTGCGCCGTTTAATATGTACCATAAAGTTCGTGGTCTTAAATGGCCGGTTGTTGATGGCAAGGAAACTCAGTGGAGATTTAATGTCAAGTATGACCCATATGCTGCAAAAGCTGCAAAAGGAACAGACAACTCACACGCATTTTACGGAACACTCGCTAAAAAACTCAAGAGCGGTAGCTTAAGCGGAGTAAATAAAGATAGCGCAGAAAAACCGTTGCCGAATAAAGCGAAAATTTTTGCTCGCCCTTATATGGATCCACCGGAAATGCCGGATGCAAAATATGATACTTGGTTATGTACGGGTCGTGTACTAGAACATTGGCACTCAGGAACTATGACTATGCGCGTACCTGAGCTTTACCGTGCCGTTCCTGAAGCTCTATGCTATATGCATCCAAAAGACGCAGAAGCAAAAGGCGTTAAGCAAGGTGAGCTTTGCTGGGTTGAATCTCGTCGTGGCAAAGTAAAAGCAAGGGTTGAAACTCGCGGTAGAAATAGACCTCCAAGAGGACTTGTATTTGTTCCATGGTTCGATGAAAAAGTATTTATCAACAAAGTTTGTCTAGATGCGACATGTCCTATGTCAAAACAAACAGACTTTAAAAAATGTGCAGTAAAAATTTACAAAGCATAATAATAAGAAAAGGAGAGGTAAATTTTTGAATTTACCTATACGAAATGAAAAGCGTAACAGAAAGAGATAGAAGAAAATTTATTTTAGGTATGGCTCGCGGTGCCGGCATAACGGCACTGGGTGGTTTCATATGGAGTGCTTATGTGGATGAAGTAACTGCTTCTCCTCTCGTACTTCGCCCACCGGGAGCTATAAAAGAGAAAGATTTCCTTCGCACTTGTATCAAATGCGGGCTTTGTGTTGAAGCATGTCCGTATGATACTCTGTTGCTTGCAAAACCGGGTGACAATAAACCTCTAGGAACTCCTTATTTTATTCCTAGAGATATTCCGTGTTATATGTGTCCAGATATTCCGTGTGTGCCTGTATGCCCTACAGGTGCACTTGATGAGTCAAGCGTTACTACTAACGGCAAACTTGACATCAATATCGCTGAAATGGGATTGGCGGTAATAAATAAAGAGAGCTGTATAGCTTTTTGGGGAATTCAATGTGATGCTTGTTATAGAGCATGTCCTATTTTGGGTCAGGCGATATCAATTGAGTATAAAAAGAACGATAGAACCGGCAAACATGCCTACCTTACACCGATTGTGCATGCAGATGCATGTACGGGATGCGGACTTTGCGAGAAAGCATGTGTTACGGAAAAGGCGGCAATCTTTGTTCTTCCTAGAGAAGTATCTATGGGCAAGGCCGGAGATTATTATATCAAGGGCTGGGATAAAGGTGATGAAAAACGCTTAGAAAATGCGGCTGAGATTAAAACAAAAACAGAAATCAGCAAGGACAAGGCGGTTGATTCTTTAAATAGCGGGGAGGATTTATACTAATGAGTACATTTTGGAATAAATACCGTTACCTATTTTTTAGAAGAACGACGCAGATAGGTCTTTTATTTTTCTATTTTGCTGCAAACGCATGGGGATGGACCATCATTATGGGAAATCTTAGTTCATCAGTAGTGTTTGAAACTATACCTTTGAGCGATCCGTATGCAGCGCTTCAAATGTTGGCTGCAGGTGCCGTGATAGCAACTGATGTTATTATAGGCGCACTGATAATAACAATATTTTATATGGTGGTTGGCGGAAGAGCTTTTTGCAGTTGGGTATGTCCTGTGAATTTAATCACGGATGCCGCAGCACTTCTTAGAAGAAAGATCGGTGTTGACAATTTTGCAAAAAGACAGCCTGCAACAAGAAATATGAGATATTGGGTGTTGGGACTTAGTTTGCTTATCTCGTTTATGATGGGAATAACGGCATTTGAATTTATTTCCCCGATTTCTATACTTCATAGAGGTATTATATTTGGAATCGGTTTTGGATGGGCAGCAATGCTTGTCATTTTTCTTTTTGACTTATTGGTTTTAAAGAATGGTTGGTGTGGACATATTTGCCCGCTGGGAGGGTTTTACTCTCTTACAGGCAAATTTAGCTTAGTAAGAGTACATCACAAACAAGAAAATTGTACGGAGTGTATGAAATGTAAAGTTGTTTGTCCTGAACAACAGGTTTTATACATGATAGGCAAAGAGAGTATTCCGGTACTCTCTGCAGAGTGCACAAACTGTGCAAGATGTATAGAAGTATGTGATGATGATGCTCTTGGTTTTTCAATAAGAAAACTAGTAGAAAATAAAAAAAAGGGAGAGTAATAATGAAAGCAATGAGTAAAACAATGATTGGTTTAGTTGCTGCAGCACTGCTAATGAGCGGATGTGTTGGAGACAATACAAAAACTTCGTCTGCAAATGAAAACAAAGTTAAAGAAGTTGTTTCAGAAGAGTCTTTGGGACTAAGAAAAACCGACTTATATAGCGAAGATAGTACGGTGGCATCTAAAACTGAATACAATAGAGCGCAAGCTACTACAAGTAGTAAAATAAAAAGAGCATTTCAGGATGCTCCGCCTATGATTCCGCATGATACTACCGGTATGTTGCCGATTAAAGTTAGTGATAACAGATGTGTAGCGTGTCATATGCCTGAAGTTGCAGATAGCGTTGGTGCTACACCGCTTCCGGTATCACATTTTACAGACTTTAGACCTAGAGCTAAAATTGTAAACGGTGTAGCTGTAGATACGGTTAATAACTATAAAAATGAGACTATGATTGTTAAAAAAGCCGAGTTACAGCACGCTAGATTTAACTGTTCACAATGCCATGCTCCACAGTCTCAAGGTAACTTAGCGGTGGAGAACACTTTTGAACCTGTGTTCTTGTCAAAAGACGGTGCTAGTAAATCTAGCTGGAATGAGAAAAAATATACAGATGCTCTAAATACTGTTATAGGTGGTCCAAGTTTCGTTACCGAAGAGGATTTGGCAAACAAAAACTCTAAGGCAGGCAGCTTAGGCGGCGCATCACACTAATGCAAAGAAGAGAGCTATTTGGCTCTCTTGCTTCATCACTAAGTGGTAAAGAAAAGCAAGGGAAGCTCCTAAGACCTCCGTACAATAGTGACGAATCTCTTTTTCATAATGAGTGTAGTAAATGTGATGCTAAATGCGCCACTGTTTGTGAAGAAGATATTATAAAAATTGCAGAAGACAAGAGTCCTTATCTGCATTTTTCACATAACGGCTGTACATATTGTGACAAATGTGCGCAAGCATGCGAATATGGAGTCTTAAGTGTTCAAAACAAAAAAGTTATAGAAGCAGAGATAACGATTGATAGAAACAGTTGTTTAAGTTGGGGACATACTATGTGTTTTTCGTGCAAAGATCCTTGTTTGGAAAATGCCATAGATTTCAAAGCAATGTTTATGCCTACCATAAACGACAAATGCACTGCCTGCGGTTTTTGCATAAGCAGATGCCCGACGGATGCTATTAAAATAAAGGTGTTGTGATGAAAATATTTACTATTTTACTTTTAGCGGTTTCTTTACTTTTTTCACAAAATATAAAAAAACCTCTCTCAAGTTTTAAAGCAAGCGGTTCTATAGTAGATATGGTTTACAAAAACGGTACTCTTTACTGTGCCACGGCTGTGGGAAGTATCGATATTTTTGACTATAAAAGTAAAAAACTTATCAAAAAAATAGAACTTGGAAAAATTACAGACTTTATGGGGGATAAGATTGATTCAAAAGTTTACTCAGTAGATGTACTTGAAAACAAAATCCTGATTCTCTCGCAAGATGAACAGGGATTTAGAAGAGTTCACATTCACCAAAACGATAAAACTACTCTCATCATAGACGCCTCTAAAGCATTAACGATATCAAAAGCAAAGTTTTTAAATACAAATACCATTTTACTTGGATTGCTTAGCAATGAGCTTCTATCTTATGATATTAAAAGTGGCAAGATCAATGCTCAAGTACAAATTTCACAAGCAAAGTTTTCAGACTTTGCCCTAAATGAATCAAAAAGCGAAGTTGTCGTAGCAGATGAGAGCGGAGATTTAAATATATATAGCACAAAAGATCTAAAACGCACTAAAGCTCTCTTGAGTGGAAATCTTGACAATGTGTTTCAAGTTGACTATAAAAACTCTATGATAGCAACTGCAGGACAAGATAGAAAAATGTTTATATATATGCTAAAACAAAATAGTTCATATTTCATTGCATCAGGCTTTTTGATATACAGTGTAGGGATGTCTCCAAATGGCTCTTACGCCGCATATTCAAGTGACGAAGAAAATAATGTCAAAGTCATTAATACTCAAACCAAAACATCTGTTGGCATTTTTGGAGGAAATGCAATGACCATTACAAAGATACTCTTTATTGATGAAAATGAGTTCTTAGTCGGCAGCGACGACAAAATCATTAATTTATATAGTGTAAAATAAAAAAAGCATATGAATAAAAATTTTAAACATTAACAAAAGGAAAAAAGATGAATATTTCAAGCATAGTAGTTCAAACTCTACCGAAGTATCTTGATGAAGTGGTACAAAACCTTAAAAATTGCGAAGCATGTGAGTATCACTTGCATGATGAAAAAGGTAGAGTCATAGTTACCATAGAGGGTCAAAGCGTAGCAGAAGAGCTAGAAAAACTAAAAATTATAGAAGCAATACCGCATGTCGTAGCGGCAGATATGCAGATGGCTTACAGTGAAGATGAGCTCGATGCCCATATGGAAGTGATAGCTAACGGGGATGCAGTTCCTAAAATGCTAAATGATGATAGCATCAGAGCATCGGATATCGTATATAACGGCGATTTGAAGAAAAAAGATGATTTGGCAACTTTTACTAAAAAATTTGATGCAACAAAGAGGTAAGTTTTGTCAGTAGTGTTTGAATCGACTATTAAAATGGTTGAAGGAAGTAGAGAAGATTGGTACATTGAGCTAAAAGATACTACTAGCGGTAATGTAGAGATATGCAAAGATGTAAAAGAGTACTCGCAAAAAATAGAAGCGCTAGGCAAAGAGCATGGCGGCATCATTGATGAAGTCAGATGGAAAAAAGACTCTACTGTACACCCGATGGTAATGGATATTATCCGTTTTGAGATGGCACAAATGCAAAAAGAGCTAGAAGAAGAGCTAGGAGAACCTCTAATAAAAGAGGAGAAAAGATAACTTGGAAGCAAAAGCATTACACACACTAAGCTACTTAAGCATACAAGAGATGCAAGAGTATCTACAAAATGTGGAGTATATCATCATGGCGGCTCCGGCACCTGAGAAATTTGGCGAAACTCCAATTCACTTTACTATCTTTTTAAACACTTCGGAAAATCTTCCAAAAGAGATTGCGCAAAGTGTTTTAGATAAGTTTTTAAAAGAAAATTCTATCTCCAAACCATCCGAACTGCTAAGCAGGCTTATGCCGGTAGGGCTTGCAAAAAGTACGCAAGAAACTTATATGCCTCTTCTTATAGTAAAACAAGAAGATATGGTGCAAATACCTCATCTAAGTATGTTTGTGATGGATTTTTTGGCAGACTCGTCCTCTTTTGAAGAGGTAAAGAAAAATCATCTCACAGGTTGGACATATAGTTATAATTAGCCACTTATCGTGCTAAAGACTCTATCTCATCTATACTCTTTGCAATTTTTGCAGAGAGATTTTTATAACCCTCTTTTGTGACGAGTATATTATCTTCTATTCTTACACCTATTCCACGATATTTTTTAGGCACGCTTTTATCTTTTTTGTCTATATAAATTCCCGGCTCAATAGTTAAGACCATTCTATTTTTTAGTGCTATCTCATCTTTATTTTTATATCTATAAGGTGCCATATCGTGAACATCTAGCCCCATCCAGTGTCCTATGCCGTGAGGGTAGTATTTTTTATGTTTTTTTTGTTCTATTATCTCTTTTGTTTTTCCTCTAAGTATCCCAAGCTTCTTTAACCCTTTAACCAACAGTATTTCCGCTTCCTCTTGAAGAGCGCTTCTTTTTGCATCAGGCTTTATCATACTTATGATTTTTAGCTGTGTATCTAAAACTAAGCTATAAAGTTCTTTTTGTGCTTTGCTAAATACTCCGTTTACGGGAATAGTTCTGGTTATATCGCTTGCATAATACTCATATTCACACCCTGCATCAATAAGTACAAGTTCACCCTCTTTCATCTTTTTTGTATTTTTTATGTAGTGAAGCGTGTTTGCATTGTTTCCGCTTGCTACTATCGTTGTGTAAGCATCACTATATGCACCGTATTTTTTAAATGTGTATTCTATGTTTGCTTGAAGTTCATACTCATATTTACCTACTTTGGCAAACTTTATAGCATCATGATGAGCTTTTTTAGTTATTTTTATAGCTTTTTTTATAAGCGTAATCTCTGATTTTGACTTTATAAGTCTTAGTTTTTGAATTTTATGAGATATATTATGATGGGTATATATATTTTTTGCCATTCCCAAAACAGATGCTATCCTCTCATCACCGATATCAAACTCTGTATATAGAGAGTTTTTGTCTAAAAGCAACTCTTTTATCTTTTGGTTAAACTCGTCATAAGCATAAACCTCATCGACATCAAACATCTGCTTGGAGGCTTCAACACCCAGCCTTTTACCGTCCCAAAGCTCCAATGAAGGCTCTTTTTTTTGCACAAAAAGTATGGTTTTAAATTCATCTTTAGTTTTTGAAAAAACAAGCGCAGAATTATCTTCTCTAAAACCGCAAAGATAGTAAAAGTTGCTATTTTGTCTATATGGATAGTGTGTATCGTTTGAACGAACTTTTAGAGGAGAAGAAAAAACAATGCCTAAAGAGTTGTTGTGTAGCTTTTTTGATAATTTTTGGCGTCTTTTTTTATATTCACTCTCTTTTATCATTTGCAAACCTCATTAAGCCATATCGTGTTTTTTGCAAACAACTCTTCAAAAGCAAAACGATACGCCTCAGCACCGCCTTTTGCATCAAGCGTTTTTGCATCTATTTTGGTGCTAAATGTTTTGGTTGCCATAACGGCATTTGTTTTTGTATCAACAAGAGCAAGCACATAAGAAAATAGAATAAACGATCTCTCTTTTTGAAAGTATTGCATAAAATCTTCTATATGCACTTCCAAAACAAAATCGCTCTTACTTCTGGACTTTGAAGAGAGTACACTTTGAAACAACTCGCTCTGACGAGCATTTTTTAAAATCTCCATAGTTACTATGTTGCTAGGCGTATCTTGCCACTTTGCCTGAGAATAGTTAAAAATTCTACCCTCTTCATCCGTATAGCTCATCTCTACCGAACCAAGTGCCATAGAACCAAAAGCCTGAGATACTTTTAAACTCTTATCTCTACATCCTTGTGAACTACCGACAGAGTGCTTTTTTTCTATGTTAATTCCAAGCTCTGCGATAGGCTCTTTTTTTGTTACACATCCGCTCAACAAAAGTGCTAAAAATAATAATACTACTCTCATTTTACTCTTCTCCCGGTCCCTTTTTAATCTTCTCTTGTATCAAAAACGCATCTGCAGGGCTTCTTTCGTATCTATCTATCAACTCTTGCATTTTTAGCATAAGCTGTTGAGTCTCTAAAAATGTGTTATTTATTGTCGGTATAACATCGCTTGTAATCTCTTTGAGGTTAAATTCTCCGCTCTCAATAGAGAGCTTAAGCGCTTGCATTGAGTTTTTTATGCCTGCATAACTATTCATTATTGACCTAAACGAGACCATAAAACTATCTTCCCATTCGGTAGTTTTTTCAACCAGCTTTTCTATTTTGGGCATCATAACATCTAGCTGTGCCGTAGTACTTTGAAGGTTTTTTATGCTTAAGCGTATATTTTTAATTGTCTCTTCATCTAGGGTGCTATTTATTTTTCCGCTTAAAGCAGCACTATTTTCAAGCAGTAACGAGAAATTTTTCTGATTTTGCTCATTTAAAAGCAGCTGCATCTTTTGCAGAGTCTTTTCAAAGTTTACTATGATATCGCTAAAGCTATTTTCTATCTTTATAAGAAGCGACGGTATCGTTTTTATGACAGGATAATCATCATTATCTTTTGAGGCTAACGGTTTAGCCCTTATATCGTCTCCCAAACTCAAGTTAATATAACTAAGACCGGTTATACCCTGTGAGGTAAGCTGAGCAACGGTTGATGTCATAATCGGCGTAGAGCTTAACACTTCGACTATAACTTCAATTTGTTCTTGGTTTTTTGGATTTATGCTAAGTTTTGTAACCCTTCCAACATTTAACCCTTTATATTTTACCGGTGCGTCAAGATTTAGTCCCAAAACAGATTCGCTAAAATATATTTTATAGCTCTTTACTTCAGATTCATTTGATGGTTTTAAGAGCCAATATCCAAAAAAAAGGACTAAACCGATACCGAAAATAACCAAAAAACCTATAAGCGTATAATTTACTTTATTGTTCATACCTCTTGCCTTTTATTGTTAAAAAAAGTTTGTATAAATTCATTATCAACACTCTTTATATTATCTAAATTTCCCTCATAAATAATTTTTTTATTATCTATAATCGACACTAAGTCCAAAGTATCGTAAATTGACTGCAAATCATGCGAAACCATAACAATAGTAAGCCCGAGTAAAGAGCGAAGCCTAAGGATAAGAGCATCAAAGTCTCTTGCCGAAATAGGGTCAAGACCACTTGTGGGTTCATCTAAAAAAAGAAGCTTGGGATCCATTGAAAGCGCTCTTGCAAGTGCTGCCTTCTTCTTCATTCCGCCGCTTAACTGTGAAGGGTACAAATTTGCATCGCTTTGCTTAAGCCCTACAATACTAATCTTAAAATCTACAATATCATCAATAAGCTCTTTGCTTAAACTGCTATACTCAACAAGAGGCAGGGCTATATTTTCTTTTAGAGTAAGCGAAGAAAAAAGAGCTCCCGATTGAAAAAGCACACCCCATTTTTGCCTAAGTTTTTGAGCATTTCTATAACTTATATTGCTTATGTCATGCCCTAAAACTTTTATAGTTCCGCCGTCTATTTTTTGCAACATTACCATCTCTCTAAGAAGAGTCGTTTTACCGCATCCGCTTGGCCCTAAAATACCGTAGATAGAGCCTTTTGGTATGGTCAAATTAAGTCCGTCATGTACGACTCTGTCTCCAAAAACAGTTTTTGAGTTTATTACTTCTATCACGCTTTGCATCAAACACCCAAACTTGTAAAAATAATTGAAAAAACGGCATCACAAATTATAACCGCAAAAATAGACTCTACAACGCTTTTTGTAGTGTTAAATCCTATGCTTTGAGTATCATCTTTAACCATTAAACCTCTATATATACCTATAGATGCAATCAAAAAAGCAAAAAAAGGTCCTTTGGCAAGCCCTATGATAAAATGTTTTAGCGCAATAACATCTTGAAACCTATCTAAAAACATCGTTACTGTTATTCCAAGGCTAACATTTGCTATAAGCATTCCGGCAATCATAGCCATAATATCTGAAACAAAAATCAAAATCGGAAGAGTTATCATCAAAGCAATAATTCTTGGAAGCACCAAAAATCTATAAGGGTCAAACCCCATTGTTTGCATTGCATCTATCTCTTGGGTAATCTTCATAGCTCCTATTTGTGCGGTGTATGACGAAGCGCTTCTACCCGCTATAACAATTGCCGTAATTATGGGAGAGAGCTCCCTTAAAACGGAGATACCCATCATATCGACTATAAAAATATTTGCACCGTATGTTCTTAACTGGTGGGCAGACTGATACGCTACTACAAGCCCTATCAAAAAACTCGTAAGAATTACGATGCCTAAGGCTTTGACGGCACTCTCGTTAATCTCAAATGCAACCTCTTTAAACCTGATATTTTTTATATTTAAAAGATAAGAAAACTTATGTAAAAAAATCTCTCCTATAACAGAGATAAAAGATAAAAAACCAAGATAGTTTTTGTATGTCTCCTCTCCGATTTTTTCAATAATGTTTTTTGAAACAGGCAAAGAGCTTTTCGTATATTTTGCTCTTTGCGTCTTAACAAGATTTAAAACATCTAAAACATCTTGATTTTTTGCTTTTATTTCTATTTTGATATTTTTTAAATGAAGTTTTTTTTCTAAGTTAGAAAAATAAACGGAAGCAGCACTGTCTATAAATTTTACGCCTAAAAAATCAATGGTCACAAACTCTATACCGTTAAAATCAATATAATCTATAGTATTTGTATATCTTTTGATGGTGTAAAGAGTGATTTCTTCTCTCATTTTTATAGAAAGATTACTGCCATCCTTTACAATATCAATATAATTCTTACGCATATGTTAAATAGTTAAAAATCTCTCTCTAAGAGCTTATTTACTTTAAGTATGGTTATAATCCGATCCGCTTGCTTGCCTACTCCGTCAATTGCCGTTTCATCTCCGCTTGCAGTATCAGGTGCAGGTCCTATATCGCTTCTTTTGATTCTAAGAGCCATTGTAAGTCTATCTATAACAAATCCTGCAATATCATCACCGTTTCTCATAACAATAAATCTCGTCTCTTCATTATGTTTTTTTGTATTTAGCCCAAACTTAAGCCTTAAGTCAATCAACGGTATAACAGATCCTCTCATATTGAACACGCCCACGACATACTTTGGAACTTGAGGAACTCTTGTCCACGGAAAAGGTTTGATAATCTCTTGAATAGAGAGAATAGGCACTGCATACTCCTCTTCTCCTATAACAAAACCTACAAGCTGAACTATCTCATCGGCACGGCTTACTTTCTCATCTACTTTCTGATTTTGTTTGCTAATAATCTGCTTTAGTTTATCACTCATCTTAAAAACTCCGATTTAAAGTTTACATTTCTTTGCACTACACTTGCTAAATAATCGGCTGAATATGGCTTTGTGATATACTCTACCATTCCTGACTCAACACCACGCATACGATCAGATTTACTTGTTCTTGAAGTAACGGCAATCAAAGGCAGATTTTTATAACGGTTGTATTTTTTTATCTCGGTTGCAAGCGTGTACCCATCCATTCTTGGCATCTCAATATCCACAAGCATTGCATCAAAACTATGTTCACCCTGTTTTAAAATATTGAGCGCTTCCTGACCGTCGCCTGCTTCTACAAGTGTGATACCTAAAGGTTCAAGTGCTTTTCTCATGATAACTCTATCTGTTTTAGAGTCATCAACAATCATTACTGCATAATCACTAGCCTTTGTTTTCTCTCTTTTTGCAAGTGCAGCATCCGAACTGCTATCTGCTATAGCACTTTTTTTAACTCTTTTTGCTATATCCATAAGAGCCACGACATCAACGATAAGAGTTACTCCGCCGTCACCGCGGATAGTAGCTCCCGCTATACCCTCTATACCTTTTAAGAACTCTCCCAAAGATTTGATAACTATCTCTTCTTGTCCGACTAAAGTATCTACAATTAACCCCAGCTTACTAGTACCCAAACCAAGAACTACTACATAAGCATATTCACTAGAATCCATTATTCGCTCTACTTCAAATATATCGCCTATATGTACAAGTGCCAAAACTTCTTCTCTGAGTCTCATAACAGAACGACCCTCAACGGTATAAACTTCATCTTTTGAAATGCGAACCGTCTCTAAAACCGAAGCAAGAGGAATCGCATAGTACTCCTCTTGAACGCCTACTAAGAGCGCTTGAATGATTGCAAGAGTAAGAGGTATTTTTAGCTTCATAGATGTGCCTACATCTACTTGGCTCTCTATATCTATCATACCGTTTAGCTTTTCTATATTTGTACGAACGACATCCATTCCTACACCGCGCCCCGAGACATTCGTAACCGCTGCGGCAGTTGAGAAGCCCGGTTTGAAAATCAGCCCGAACGCCTCTTTATCACTCATATTTTCCGCTTCTTTTTCGGTAATGATGCCCTTTTCAAGCGATTTCGTCTTAAGCAACTCAGGGTCTAAACCTTTTCCGTCGTCATCTATTTGAATAACGATTTGATTGCCTTCATTGTAGGCTTTTAGCTTAATCGTTCCCGTTTCGCTTTTGCCTTTTTTCATACGAACTTCCGGAATCTCTATACCGTGGTCACAAGAGTTACGGATAATGTGAACAAGCGGGTCACCGACCTCTTCTACGATAGACTTGTCAAGTTCGGTCTCTTCACCGTAAATTTCCAATTCTATTTTTTTATTTAGCTCACGGCTTAGGTCACGGATCATTCTAGGAAATTTGTTAAACACTTTTCCAATCGGAAGCATTCTTGTTTTCATAACGGCAATTTGAAGATCCGTAGTAACAAGCGAAACTATTGAAACAACCTGATTTAACTCTTCTAAAAATTCCTCGCCCTCATATCGTTCTTCCACATCATCATTGATTTTGATAAGCCTATTTTTTGCAAGAACAAGCTCCCCGATAAGGTTCATTAGATGGTCAAGTCTTTTTACATCCACGCGAATAGTCTGCTCAACGGCTTGAGCCTTTTTAGCCGGTGCAGCAGCTCTTACATCATCGCCGTCATCATCATCTTCATCTTTTTTTGAAAGTGCAGGTTTTGGTTTTGCAGCTGCCACCACTGGTGCGTTTGCAACCGGTTTTGGCTGTTCGTTTTGCACACTCTCTGAGCTCGATGCCGCTTCAGTTTTTTGAGAGCCTTTTGCATCTCTTTTTGCTTTATCTTCAATCTGTCTTTGTTTCAAAAGCCTCTCTATCTCAGCTTCAACCTCAGCTTCGGAGAGATTTTCATAGTCAGGCTCTACAATAGGCTCTTCTACCGTTTCTACTTCCATTATTTCATCTGCCGCCATACTTACATCTTGTGTTGAAACCGCAGACAAACTACCGCCGCTACTGCAAACATCAAGCCTTGCAACACAGTCTGCAACATCTATACCGCCGTCACTACTTGTATCTCTGATGATATGAAGAAGAGATTTCATCAAGTCGATAGACTCTAAGATAACATCCATTATGTCCGGAGTTATAAGAAGGTCTCCGTGTCTTGCTTTGTTTAGAACATCTTCCATATGATGCGTCAAATGTGTTAAAACATCAAAATTTAAAAAAGATGAAGCACCTTTTACCGTATGAGCAACACGAAAGATTCTGTTTAAAAGCTCTAAATCTTCGGGATTGTTCTCAAGCTCTACTAAATCTTGGTCTAACTGTTCTATCAGCTCAAAAGATTCAACTAAAAAATCCTGCAATATCTCTTGAAATTCATCCATATTTTATACTCCTACTTCATATGTGCACGAACAACCCGTGCAACTTCATCATAAAATGTACTCGCCTTAAATTTAACTAAATACGCTTCTCCGCCCGCTTCAACGCCTCTTGACTCACTGAAATGATCACTTATGGATGAGTTAAATACTATCGGAATAGTATTAAATCTTGCATCATCTTTCACATTTGCCGCAAAGTGAAATCCATCCATTCTCGGCATTTCGACATCGGATATGATTATTTTTATCTTATTTGAAATCTCAGAATCATATAAGTTATACAAATCTTCAAGCTTATCAAGTCCTTCTTGCCCATCCATTGCCTCTACGACATCAAAGCCCATCTTCTCCAATGCCTCTTTTACGATTTTTCTAGCAGTCGAGCTGTCATCTAAAACCATAGCAAGACCGTTAAATCTCGTTATCTCTTTTGGGGCATTCTGAGTGTCTGGCTCATAAAGCCCTAAGTCTTGGATAACACTCTCTAAGTCTAAGATAAGAAGTACATTATCTCCCTCTATCTTTGTCACTCCCGTAATCTTATTTCCCTCAACCGAAGCACTATCTCTTATGAAAGATGCAGGTTCTATATTTGCCCAACTAATGCGTCTGATGCGCTTTGCCTCATGAACAATAAAGCCTATAAGAACATTATTGAACTCAGTAATAATAACTCTGGCATTTTTTTGCGCCGATTCAGGCTCTTCAACCCTCATCCACTTGGCTAAATTTACAACGGGAATAACAACATCCCTCAAGTCAAATATGCCCTCTATAAACTCCGGCGTACCAGGTAGTTCTGTGAGTTTTGGCAACTTGATAATTTCTCTTACTTTAGATACATTTACGCCGTATATGCCCTCATATATCCCATCGCCATCTTTTTTAAATATGCGAAAATCAACAAGCTCCATCTCATTTGAGCCGACTTTTAACGAACTGTCTAAATTCATATATTAATTCCCTTTTGAGAAAATATTTTCTTCCAAAAACTCTGTTTCTTGCAACGATTTTACAACAAAGTATCTTTGATTGCAAGCAAAAGCACCTAAATTAAAATATCTATATTTTTGCAAAAGCACCATTTTGTTTTGATGAAAATGCCCCTCTACAAAATAGTCGCACTCATACTTAAGAGCAAGTCTGTTTGCAATAAAGCTCTCAAAGCCTATAAACTCTTTACAATCCTTTTTTTGTGACAAATAAGCATCTAGCTTTTTTAAAATAGTATGTTTTAACAAAAAATCAATCGTTGCAAGAAAGTGTAAAAAATAGCGATTGCGTATGAGTGCCGTATAGGCTCTGTATAATAGCCTGTTTTCTATGTCACCGTGAGCAAGCAAAATTTTCTTACTTCCATATAAGAACCTAGCAGGCTGAGAGTTTATGGGAAAGATTTTTATATTTGGAAATATTTTGCTTAAATTAAAGTCATGATTGCCCTCAAAATAGAAAATTTCCATCTCCTTTGATAGCGCGTTTAAAATCTCTATTGCTTCCTTATTTTCATTATGGGTATAAGGCACTTCGCCAAAGAGCGCATCAAAAATATCGCCCATAAAAAAAAGCTGTGTAGGTTTAAATTCCCCTGAGTAAATGGCTTTTAAAAAGTCCAAAAGCTCAGGGCGCTTGTGTGAGTAGTGCGCATCTGCAACGACAAATGCACCCTCTTTTATCTCTAGATTACGGAACATAAGCTATGTTCGGTACGCCTAAATCTTCATCAAAACCCATCATCAAGTTTGCATTTGCGACCGCTGCGGATGATGCGCCGCGCATAAGATTATCTATGGCACTTGAGATAAAGAGAAGATTGCCTTTTCTTTTTATATATATGTCGCAAAAGTTTGTTCCTGCAACATTTTTCATATCTACGGGATTTTTACTCACTCTTACATGTTTTGCATCTTTGTAAAACTCTTCAAGCACGCTAAAAGCATCAAAATCACCCTCTACTTGTATATAGATGGAGCTTAACATCCCTCTAGTTAGCGGGCATAAATGTGGCACAAAATGAACTTCGCTAAAATCGACTCCAAGCTTATGGGCGATCTCCGGCGCGTGTCTGTGAGAGAGCGGATTGTAAGCAAACAGGTTATCGTTTACATTTACAAAGTGCGTTACATCGCTTAGTTTTTTACCTGCTCCGCTCACGCCCGTTTTTGAGTCAACTATTATCGGAGTGCCTTTTACTCTTCTGCTCATAAACGGTAAAACACCCAAAATAGCCGAAGTCGGAAAACATCCCGGATTTGCGACAAGTTTTGCGTTTTTCAACTCTTCTCTAAATAGTTCAGGCAAGCCGTAAACCGCATGTTCTAAGTTTTTAGTATCCGTATGGGGGCAGTAAAAAGCTTCATAAATATCTTGCGGCAATCTATAGTCAGCCGATAGGTCAACTACTTTTAAACCTTTTTCAATAAGCGGTTTTACATACGCCATTGCCGTTTGATGAGGAAGTGCTAAAAAAACAAGTTCACAACTAGCGGCACACTCGTCAAAGTCTGCTTTTTTAACCTCTAAATCGCAAACTTTTGCAAGAGAGGGGTGAAGCTTGTCAAGGGTCGTATTGCCATCCGTATTTGCTACATAAGAGAGGTTGAATTTTGGATGCTTAAGAAGCATTTTTACAAGTTCAAGCCCGGTGTATCCGCTTGCGCCTATAACACCTACATTAATGGCACTCAAAAACTATCTCCTGATATCTTACTTGGGTTATCTCAAACTCTTTTGTTCCGTTTGGAAGTTGTACTTTAACCTCATCGCCCTCTTCTCTGCCTAGAAGCTGTTTTGCAAGCGGAGAATTAAAAGATATCAGCCCCATGTCGGGATTTGACTCGCATCCGCCGACTATGGTATATGTAAACTCCTCATCCGTGTTGACATCACACACTGCAACGGTTGAGCCAAAACTCACCTTAGCGTGTTCAAGCTCACTAGGATCTACTATTTTTGAAGAGCCTATAAGCTCTGCCAGTTCGGCTAGTCTTAAATCCACAAGTTTTTGGTTCTCTTTTGCGGCGTGATACTCCGCGTTTTCTTTTAAGTCACCATGAGAAAGCGCCTCTTCTATATCTTTTACAATTTGCGGTCTTCTTACTTCTCTTAGATATTTTACTTCGGCTTGTAGTTTGTTGTATCCAAACAGAGTCATAGGTTCTATTTTTTGCATATCTTTTTTTCTCTTTTAGAAATTTCTTTTTACAATTATATCAAATTAACTTTTCATTTTATCGGCAAGTTTTGGTTGAAAATAGTCATACCTCAACTATCTTTATCTATCTTTATCTCTTCATCGCCTCTTAAAACATTTTCGAGCTCTTTTCTAAGCTCCTCTTTGTTTGGCAGGTAAAGTTGATATTTTTGTACAAAAAGTTGGCTATTCATACCGTAAGTCGCATACTCAACCAAAAGTTCATCTTTTTCTTTGCTAAGTAT
>JAUPKZ010000083.1 GCA_030837195.1 Campylobacterota bacterium | reverse complement strand
TCCATCAGTTACAGATCCTACTTATTATGGGACAAGTTATCCATACAGAACGACTATGCAAAATGGAGCTTCTCCTTGGCTCATCTACAACGAAAGCGATGCAGGTGCCACTACAAACGAGTTTCAGGTTGAGTTTGATACTATTGGTGGATGGAGCGGTGAACATGAGACAAATACTACTACAAAAACTCCGGCAGGAGCAACAACAAATAGGAGAATAATGTGGTAAGAGGTATCAAACGCTCTGCCTTTACGCTGATAGAGCTTATCTTCGCCATTATAATCATGTCTATCGTAGTTATTAGTCTGCCTATTATGATACAAACTACATCAAGAGCTATAGAAGACAATATTGTTCAAGAGGCAATATTTGCCGCTTCAGCAGAACTCATGGGTGCAACTTCTTACTACTGGGACAACAGCAGATCAATGGAGGATGCAGATTTTAGTCGTTTAGAGAGGGTTGTAGATGTTGACTCAGACTGCAACGCAGGATTAAGAATTGGACATATCAATCAGCCGTATCACAGAAGATGTCTGGACAGTAACGCTACAGGTGGTGTAAACTACACAACTGCTGAGGCAACAGGTGTTGGACTAAACAGAAGCGTCCACGCAGTTGGTGATGTGTTCGATGGTAGTGCCGCAGAAGCTGCAGGGTACAAACAGAAATATCAAAGTAAAATGGAGATAGCCAAAGGGCTGAATAACAACAATATAAAAGAACTAACTGCCTCCATATATACTTATGACGGAGCAACACTATTAACTTCTCTAAAAACATATAGCGCCAACATCGGTGAAATAGACTATTATAAGAGGAGATTTTAATGCACAGATTTGCCTTTACTCTTATAGAGCTGATTTTTGTTATCGTAGTGATGGGTATCCTTGCTAAATTCGGCGTTGAATTTCTTGCTCAGGCATACAACAGTTTTATATTTTCAAGTGTCAACAATGCACTACAATCAAAAAGCGAAATGGCGGCTGAAGCTATTGCATCAAGATTACAGTACCGCATAAAAGATTCTGTAATAGCAAAACAAACAGATGGTAGCTATCAAGCACTAGCGAGCAACACTGACTTAACGGCTCCAATACTAGAATGGATTGGAACTGACATAGATGGATTTAGAGGAGCTAGCAACACTCAGCCATTATGGAGCGGTATAATTGATTTAGATGCATCAACTGCTCCAAGTATATTGTTATCTCCCGGCACAAATACAACAGCTTTGAGTGGTATAATAAATTCATTATCCTCAAATGGCACCACTATAAATGATATAGTGCTCTATTTTACAGGCTCTGATAGTGACATACAAACCGGCTATGGATGGGGAGGAGCCATAACCACCCAAAATGTTGCTTTACATCCGGTAAAACCTGTTGTTGGGCAAGTAAATCAATTTGAATCAAGTCTCGCATTAGTTGACTTTAGCAATGTTGATGTTTATGAATACTACCAACTTTCGTGGACTGCCTATGCAGTTGGCATAGATGACTATGACGCAGCTTCAAAAACAGGCACTTTAAAGTTATGGTATGATTATCAGCCATGGAAAGGTGAAAC
Organism: Campylobacterota bacterium; assembly: GCA_030837195.1. Lineage (GTDB taxonomy): Bacteria > Campylobacterota > Campylobacteria > Campylobacterales > Sulfurimonadaceae > Sulfurimonas. The sequence continues at coordinate 6,649 of JAUPKZ010000083.1, read as the reverse complement.
TTATGCAAACGGAACATCCATAAAAATTATGGACAATGTCAGTACTTTTAGATTTAAAGCTGCTGGGTCAATTATAAAGATAGAAGTGTGTGTTAATTCTGATTTAGTGGAGGATTATTCATTATGCAAAGAAAAAACAGTATTTTAAACATAAATCCTCATAAAAAAAGAGGTGCGTTTGCCATGATAATGGCAATAATCGTTATATTGATAATATCTACCATAATGGCTCTCTCACTCTCTCTTACGACAGAAACAAGCAAGAGAACTACTGATATATATCTTTATGAACAAGTGGCACTTAACGCTAAAAGCGCTGCAGAATTAGCCCTTTTAGATATTGCACAAGCAGCACCATGCACATATACAGGTAGTACTTATTCATTGCCGTTTGGATGTACCGGCTCTGCATGTATTTACAATGTAAATGTAACAGCTCAATATATATACTACGATGACCCATTAACCGTTGGTACTAATGAATCACCTTGTGCTACTGCTGTTGGAAGTGATTATATCGTGGTAAACACCCCAGAACAAAACGGCTCAGTTTTAATGGATGTAACCGTAAGTGTCAATGATGCAAGCATAACAACAGAGCCTATCAAAACGAAAGAAGGATTTACTATGAATGTATCATTAACAGGAAAACATATAGAACTAACGGATGCCATAAAAGCGCATATGAATGCATCCATTGAGTCGCTTAGCAAATATAATATGGATATCATATCCGTAAATGTGATCGCTTCTACTCAAACCAAAAAAGGCAAAGATTACTCTGTTGTAGAGTATGTAATAAACTTGGCTCATAAAAATTCTATCATCATTAAACAAAACGAACAAGATCTATATGCTGCCATCGACTTGGCAACGGAACGCGCAAAAAAAGCACTGCGCCGTATCCACGATAGAGATGGCAACCATCACAAAGACGGATTTAACGAAGCAAAAAGTCAAGCAAACAACCATATAAATATAGCTGAAGTAAGCGAAGCAATGGAAGATGAGATAGTCCCAGTTGAACTTGAGCTTTACAAGCCAAAAGAGGTAGAAGATGTCTTAAACGACTTAAAAGAGAGCGGAAAACTTTTTGAAATCTTTTTAGACAATGACGGAAAAACAAGAGTACTTTATAAGCGCAATGACGGGAGATTTGGGCTTTATTGATTTATATACAAAGTTACCCTGAACTTGATTCAGGGTCTATACAAATTATACTAAATCCATTTTTACTTGTTTTACTATCTCTTCATCCTCTGCCAAATCAACCCATTTAAACTCTTTGCCGCTTTGGTTTGCACCCTTTAAGAGATCTCCGCTTTTTCTATACTTCAAATCAAGTTCGGCAATGTCAAATCCGCTTGTAGTTTTTGTAAAATGCTCAAGCCGTGCAGGCTCTTTTTGATTTGTATATAAAAAACAGTGCCCCTTTAACCCCGTACGACTGACACGGCCACGAAGTTGATGAAGAGTAGAAAGTCCTAGTCTCTCTGCACCCACTATAACAACCGTGCTAAGGCGAGGCAGAGATATGCCTACCTCAACAACTGTCGTAGCAACAAGGATGTTTCCCTTTTCTCTAAACTCTAAAAGAGTTGCTTCTTTTTCCTTGTCTGCGCCATGCGTGACATAAACACCGTCAAAATTTTTCTCCCAATACCCTCTAGCCTCTTCTATACTTTGATATTCCATCATATCGCTCTGCTCAACAAGCGGATAAACCAATAAAACTTGATTATCTTTGTTTATCTCATTTTTTATATGTTCTAAGAGATTTTTAAAATCATTTTTTCGTATGATTTTACTTGTTATATCTTTTTTAAAAGGTGTTGTAGTGATGAGTGATACATCTATATGTGCACTTTCTATCATAGCTTGTGTTCGCGGTATGGGAGTTGCCGAGAATTGCAAAAAATGTGCTCTTTTATCTCCTTGACTTACAAGTTTTTCCAACATACTTCGTTGAAGTGTTCCAAAGCGATGCTGCTCATCAACCATAACAAGCGAAGCATATGGGAGCTCTCTGTGTAAAAGCGCATGAGTGCCGATGATAAAGTCAAAGCCTTCTAAATCTTGTTTTTTTGTTTTGTTTGTTACTAAAATAGCTTTTGCGTATGGCAAAAATTTTTGTGCCTCTTCATAGAGCTGATTTGCAAGAATAGTAGTAGGCGCCATAAGTATGGAGCGATGAGGGTACATCATAAAAGCAGAAGCTAAAATTACCATAGTTTTGCCGCTTCCTACATCTCCGACAACAACACGCCTTGCGGCTACATCTTTTAAAAAATCATTCTTTATATCTTCTATGGCGTCAAACTGCTCTCGTGTTAGTTCAAAAGGCAGATTTTTTGCCCATTCAAGGTATCCTTGGCATTTATTTGTCATTGATGAAAAATATCTTCTCTTCTTTGAGAGTGTTTTCATATAGTTAAAAAGCTCTGCATACTTAAGAGCATTGAGCGCTTTTACATCTAGCTCTTTTGATGGCAATTGTGTCGGAAAATGAAGCGCTAAAATCTCTTGAGCGACATCTTCTCTTAACCCTTCCTCCGTAAGCCTCTCTTTTGTAAGATTATTTTGAACAAATTTTAGCATAACATCATTTCTAAGAGGTGTTTTGTACTTTGGAGTAATTTGTCCTATATTTGTTACTTTTTTTGGCATACTCATAGTGCAAAATCCGCTCTTACACTCTATGGTACCGTAGTAATAATTTCTCTCTCCCTCTTTATACTGATGAAGCATATATCGTTTTGGGTTGAAGATAACGCCTTTTATACTAAAAGCAAAGTTGTGTGCATAAAAGTTTATTTGCAGAGAATTTTTTGCTCTTATGAGAGACTCTATGGTTGCATCTATGAGTTGGGGTAACGCTTTTTTGGAGTCATTATGCGGCTGCAGCTTGGTATGAAGCCGTAAATCTTCATAACTATGAGGAATAAGCAAGGCAAGATCACACCAACTAGCAATGCCTAGCTTTTTAAATTTTTCTTCTTGCTCTTTTGTAAGCTGCATACTAAATCCTTAAGATATCAGATTGTAGCAATTTTTACAAAAACTAAAATAAAATATTGCATTTTGCAATATTTTATTTTGTACTTTTACTTGGTAACTATCGCAAAACTTATATCTAATACCTCTTGATGCTCTTTTATAAAATCATTAAGTTCTTTGAGGGTGAGTTTTTCAATTAGTTCTAACTCTTTAAGAGAATTGCCAAGTTCTTGCCCGTTGTAAAACTCCATAAAAGTTCTATTTAGTCTTTGGTTCATTACTTCAACTCTTAATGGCTCACTTCCTAGCATAAACTTTTTAGTCTGTTCTAGCTCATCTTTTGTCGCACCGTTTTTAACAAACTTCTCAATAACCTCTTTTACGCTCTTTTTAGCTTCATCTTGGGACTCAATCTTAGTTTGAAGATGTCCACTCATATATGAGCTTGATTTTGTAACATTTATCTTTGCATATGCAGAGTACGCAAGACCTTTTTTTACCCTTATCTCTTCCATAATCCTAGAGCCGAAGCCGCCGCTACCGAGTATAAACATAGCAACTCTCGCCTTATAATAATCCTTTGAATCGACGCTAGTGTAGTAAGGGGAGCCAAAATAGATATATGCTTGTTCTGTCTCTTTTTTTACAACTTTTTCTTTTGGCTCTTTTGTTGCAGAAAAATTTGTTATATCTTGAGCTTCGCCCTTTGGTATAGCTTCTATGATTTTTTTAATTTTTTCTTTTGCATCATTTAGATCAACATCACCGCCTATTGCAACAATAAGCTTTGAAGATACTAAGTTTTTAGAGATAAACTCCTTAACATCTTCTAGTTCTATGCTCTTTACGCTCTCAAGTGTTCCTGAAGACGGATTTGCCAAAATAGTTCCCTCAAAAAGAAGTGATTTTAATTCATTTGACGCAACATAGTCAAAATCATTCTCTTTTCTTGCAAGCTCTCCGATTGTTGTAGTTTTTACTTTTTTTACAACTTCTTTTGTTAAATTCGGCTCTTTAAGAAGCATATCAAAATACCCAAGAGCCGTATCAAACTCCTCCTTAAGACAGCTTAACTCCATAACCAAAGTTTCTCTGCCTATGGAGGTAGAAATGCCAATCGCCCTGCTCTCAAGCGCTTCCGCAAAAGAAGTCGAGCCAAGAGTTTTTGTACCCTCATTCATAACTTTTGAGCTAAATTTTGCCAAACCGGCTTTTGTAGTATCTGCTATGCTGCCGCTATTTTGAAAAACAAACTGCATAGCCACCAACGGCAGTCTTTTATCTTCTTCAAAAATTATCGGTATTTTCATACCCTCTACTTCTATTTCTTCTATTTTTGCTGCCATTAAAATATTTCCTAATATCATTAAAATCAAAACTACTTTTTGTATCATTATGCAAACTTTTCTAAAATTTCATAAGCCGTATTTCGCACGGCAGGTATCTCGCCTATATCTTTTATGAGATGCACCATCTCCTCTTTTGCCATCTTGTAAGCCGCGCCGGCACTGCTTACGACATTTTCCTCCATCATAGTAGAGCCTAAATCGTTTGCGCCAAACATAAGTGCCATTTGACCGATATAAGGACCTTGAGTTACCCAAGAGCTCTGAATATTCGGTACATTATCTAAGTATAGCCTTGCAACTGCAAGAAGTCTTAGGTAGCGGTTTGAAGATGGTTTTTGCATGTCCGGAAAAAGTTTTAAAAGCTCAGTATTTTGACTCTGAAAGCTCCACATTATAAACGCTCTAAAGCCATTTGTCTCATCTTGAAGATTTCTTATCATATCAAAATGATCCACTATATCTTCATCACTCTCAACCGTACCATACATCATCGTAGCCGTTGACATAATGCCAAGTTTATGCGCTTTTCTATGTACATCTATCCATACTTCGCTATCTATCTTCCTTGGAGCTATGACATCTCGCACTTTGTCAGAGAGTATCTCAGCCCCCGCTCCCGGAATGGACGCCAAACCTTTTGCATGCAGCCTCTCCAAAACCTCTTCAACGCTTATATGGGAAACTTTGGCAATAAAATCTATTTCGATGGATGAAAAACCGTGAATGGTGATAGTCGGATATTTTTTATGTATATGTTCTACTAAATCTTCATACCACTCGATTTTAAGCTTTGGATGAACTCCGCCTTGAAAAAGTATCTGCGTTCCGCCTATTTCTAGAAGTTCGTCTATCTTTGCGTCTATCTCGTCAAATGTAAGCACATAGGCATCGGCATCTTTTTCATGTCTGTAAAATGCACAAAATTTACAATCAACCCAACAGATATTTGTGTAATTAATATTTCTGTCCACCACAAATGTAGTAACATTGTCCGGATGTAACTCTTTTTTGCGTGCCGTTGCCATGCGCCCGAGCTCTTTTAAATCTGCATTGCGTATAAGATGCAACGCCTCTTCTTTTGTGAGTCTTTTCATATTTACTTATCTTTAGAAATAGCGTCGAGCACACCGTTTATAAATTTCGGTGACTGTTCCGTACCGAATGCTTTTGTGATTTCAACCGCTTCATTTATAATCACTGCCGAGTCAAGTTCACCAAAAAGTATCTCATAAGTAGCAAGTCTAAGGGTTGCTCTCTCTATGGCGCCGAGTCTCTCAAAATCCCACTCTTTTAAATGTTTTACTATGGCTTCATCAACTTTTGTGATGTGTTGCAAAACACCTTCATATAGAGTGAGTGCGAAATCTTTTTGTTTATTGCGTATCTTTTTCTCTTCTAAAATTTCGTCCGTATGTTCTGCCAAGTTGCCGTTTCCTAAATCAAAGGCATAAAGAAGACTTACTACCGCCATTCTGGCTTGATGTCTTGTCGCCATCTATTTAAGCTCCTATTGCTTCGTAAAGGTCAAGCATCTCTATAACAACAGTCATCGCCTCAAATCCTTTGTTTCCGGCTTTTGTACCGGCTCTCTCTATGGCTTGCTCAATCGTATCGGTTGTTAAAAGCCCAAAAGATACAGGTTTTTTGTGTTTTAGGCTAACTGTCGCTATACCTTTTGTTGCCTCTGCGCTTACATAGTCAAAGTGTGGAGTCGAGCCTCTTATGACCGCTCCTAATGCACATACCGCATCATACTTGCCGCTTGATAGTAACTGCTCTATCACCATAGGAAGTTCAAACGCTCCCGGAGCTAGTACATGAGTTAGGTCTGCATCATCTCCGCCGTGTCTTGCAAATGCATCTTTTGCACCCTCAACGAGTCTATCTACTACAAAATGATTCCATCTTGTGCTAACGATTGCTACTTTCTTGCCGTTAATTACTCTTAATTTGCCTTCTATTAAATTCATTTAAATCTCCATTATTTTTTTTATTTTTATTATTAGTTTTTCAAGTTCGTCTAGCTTTATCATATTTGGTCCGTCACTCAGAGCTATACTTGGGTCAAAATGTGTCTCAAAGAAAAAACCATCAACTCCGACTGCCGCCGCCGCACTTGCTAAGTAAGGTATCATAGTGCTGTCTCCTCCTGTTTTTCCGCCAAGAGAGCCGGGAGCTTGAACCGAATGTGTCGCATCAAATATAGTCGGAGCAAATCCCCTCATAATAACGAGTGAACGCATATCTACGACAATGTTGCCGTATCCAAAAGAGCTTCCTCTCTCACAAAGATAAACTCCGTG
>JAUPKZ010000029.1 GCA_030837195.1 Campylobacterota bacterium | reverse complement strand
CGCGCCTGGGCCAGCGGCAACGACTTGGCCGGTCTGCGGCTTCTCTGCCGCGGTATCTGGAATGATGATGCCTGAAGCAGTTTTGCTCATTTCATCTTCGGAGAGAGGCTTAAGCAAAATCCGATCTCCCAATGGTTTTATTTTAAATCATTTTACTCATCTTTTACTTATTTATAACTTTTAGGTATTTTAGTAGTTATTTAGAATTACTTTAAAATTATATAGGAATAGATGTATTTCTATTCCGCCCACTGGTACCACTTTAGAAGTTTTTACTACTTATTTTAGTTTCGAAAAACCATCAGTCAAAGCAATAGATACCTTTTTTGTAGCACTCTTTAAAATCATCTCTTTATCTCCTTGTGCATCTACACCCTTTTCAACACCTAAGATTTTTGATTTGTCCGTAAGTAGCTCGCTCTTTGCATTTGCATAAACTTTTTTGCCGTTATTGTTTGCAGTAAGTGCGATAAACAGAGTAATTCTCTCTTTCTCTTCTTTTTTGAAGATATTTTCCTCAACAACCTCTTTGTCTTGAAAAATACTAACTTTACTGTTTAAAACATACTCATTTTCATTTTCTAATGAAGAAGCATCTTTATCTGCTAGTTGAACTTTATAACAATTTGTTTCACTTAATGAATCCGCAAGAGAAAGTTTGATTTCATTGGCAGAAATATTGAATGTTTTTGAGTTGTTTTCTATAGTAACATCATGTATATATAGCGTTGTTGCAGGGGATTGGCACAATCCGCGGTTTTCGATATAAATAACTTTTTTCTTTTCTGCACATCCGGAAAAAAGCAAAAACAGAGATATGAATACAGAAGGTATAATTAATTTCATTTTGGCACCTTTTTATGATTTTTTGTACGGTAGTATAACATATGTGTTAAACTTATGTAAAAATTTTCTTTTCGGATATGCCTTTTATGTTAATACGCTTCTTTATTTTTGCTTTTTTTTCTACTTTTTTATTTGCAGAAGCGCAGCTTGATGCAACATACTATGTTGAAAATAGAAAAATTGACTCATCCGTCGTTCTAAAAGATGGCAATAATTTCTTTACAATAGCCATTATTGATGAGAACAAGAGCCAAAAAAGAGTAAAGACAAAAGAACTTCTAACCCTTTTGGCAAAAAACGGTTATAAAAATTTTACATCCAAGAGCGCCTACACTACATTTATACTAAAAAGCCCTATAGATACATCTTTTATTGAAACAAAGTTAAGAGAATATTTTGAAAAAGAGTATGTTTCCATAGAAATTGATTCTATTTTTGTAACGCCTAGAAGCTATATGTCATCTTTGCCAAAAGAGTACACTGTGGATATAGATGAACAAAGCTACCTCTCAAAAGAGGGAACTCTAAGTATAAAAACTCCTCAAAATAAAAAATTTTTCTTCGATTATGAGATAAAAGCAAATCTTTTAGTATATGAAAGCAAAGATGCTATAAAAAAAGGCACAAAAGTATCATTTGCAAATTGTGTAAAAAAAAGTATTCTTATAGATAATTTTAGAGACAAACCTTTAGATGATATAGAAAAAAAAGCGTACCAAGCATCACGACAAATACAAAAAGGCTCCGTTTTAACACAAAGAGATGTTGAGGCATTAAAAATTGTGCGAAGGAACGCAGCCGTAAATGTCACATATTATGAAGATGGAATGGGTGTTATTTTTAGCGCAAAAGCATTACAAGATGGCAAACTTAATGATATAATAAAGGTTCAAAATAGTAATAAAAAGATTTTAAAAGTAAGAGTTACGGGAGAAAATATGGCGGAGTTAGAGTGAGAAGAAAAAAAATAGTAGTAGCCACAAGCGGCGCTAGCGGTGTGAATTTGGGGTTAAAAGCTTTAAAATTGCTTCCCGATGAAGTTGAAAAACATTTTATAATAACACAAAATGCGGAGGTGGTTTTTGAGAAAGAGCCAAATACGACATTTCATAAAAATGAAAATATTGCCTCTAGTATATCATCCGGTTCTTTCGGCATCGATGCGATGATAATCGCACCATGCAGCATGAATACTCTTGCAAAGATAGCATGCGGGATTGCCGATAATCTAGTCACAAGATGTGCTAGTGTAATGATAAAAGAGCATAAAAAACTCATATTGGCTCCCCGTGAAATGCCATTTTCTGCCATTGCACTTGAAAATATGCATAAACTCTCAACTCTTGGCGTTATCATCGCTCCTCCCGTAATGGCATACTACTCAAATCAACAAACACTAGATGAGATGGAAAACTTTATCATAGGCAAATGGTTTGATTTACTCGGCATTGAAAACAACCTTTACAAGAGATGGGAATAATGAAAAAAATAGCACTCTATCCCGGTACATTCGATCCTATAACAAACGGTCATTTTGACATAATTGAAAGAGCATTAAGGCTTTTTGACGAGGTTATAGTTGCGGTCGCGCTATCTAGCGACAAAAAACCTATGTTTACTTTAGACGAGAGAATAGAGATGGTAAAAGAAGCCGTTAAAAATTTACAAAATGTAAAAGTTGTCGGTTTTGATAATTTAACTGTTGAACTTGCAAAAACTCATAATGCAACCGTTCTAATCAGAGGTTTAAGAGCAGTAAGCGACTTTGAGTACGAGTTGCAGTTAGGATATCTTAACAATTCACTTGATAGCTCAATAGAAACGGTTTACTTGATGCCAAAACTACAACATGCCTTCATAAGCTCTTCAATTGTAAGAAATTTGCTAAAATTCAATGCCAAAACAGAGCATTTACTGCCAAGAGAGGTACAAAACATTATAGGAAATATGAACTCATGTACATTGCAATAGAAGGGATAGATACAGCAGGAAAAAGCACTCAGATAGAAAAACTACGAGAGGTTTTTAAAGATGCTATCATCACAAAAGAGCCGGGGGCAACAGAGGTAGGAAAGCATATAAGAGAGTTGGTTCTAAGTGCCAAAGCAAAGAGTAAAAAAGCAGAATTTTTGCTTTTTTTGGCAGATAGAGCCGAACATATAAAAGAGGTTATCGAGCCAAATAAAAACAGAATGATTATCTCGGATAGAAGTGCTGTAAGCGGAGTCGCTTATGCTCTTGTTCAAGGAAATATAGATAAAAAAGAGTTGGTAGCGTTAAACAACTTTGCAACTGATAGTATATACCCGCAAAAAGTATTTTTGCTTTATTTAACAAAAGATGAGCTTGAGTTTAGACTTTCACAAAAAAAACTTGACGGCATAGAACTAAGAGGCGTAGAGTATCTATTAAATATTCAAGATGCCCTTGTTGAAGCTGCAAAACTTTTAAACATAGAGCTTATAAAAATCGATGCGACAAAAAGCATTGACGCTATAAGAGATGAGATAACACATCATATTAAAGGGTAAAAATGAGTCAAAAAATAGCAACGGTTTTATTTTTAAAAGTAGCAAAAGTACAAAAACAAAAAAGACTAACAAGCGATAAAGAGTTTGAATCAGGCATAAAAAAAACACCCATAAAATCTGCGTATTTAACAAAAATAGGTTTTAGGGGAGATGAACAAGCGGATATGCTTCACCACGGCGGAGAGACAAAAGCCGTGCTTTTTATATCAACTGCTACATACAAAAAGCTAAATGAGCTAAGCGGTAATGACTTCAAGTATGATGGCATCGCACACTATGGAGAAAATATAGTCGCAGATAACATAGATGAAGCAGATATCTGCGTAGGAGATGTGCTAAAAGTAGGTAGCGCAACGATAGAAGTATCACAACCAAGGCAACCGTGCTGGAAACTCTCTGCAAATACTGGTGTAAAGCCTATGACAAGCATTATTTATAATAATGGGCTTACAGGCTGGTATGCAAGAGTCCTAGAAGAAGGAGATGTTTCACATGGTGATGAAATACATCTCATAAAAAGAGCCTACCCTGCCCTAAGCATAAAAGCATTAAATCAAGCTATAGTAGATCCTCACTCAAATCAAGATGTGACGCTAGAAGCTATAAATTGTCCTATTTTGGGTGAGCAATTTCAAGCTTCACTTGCAAGTAGAGCTAAAATAGAAGATGCAAAAAATGAGCCGTTTTGGTACCATGCCGAGCCGAGTGAATAGCTTTAGCCATTGTTGATTTATATCAACTCTTTAAGTGAAAAATTTCTCTAAAATTTAAAAAAATTAAAGAGATGCTATTTTGTTGAAAAAATATTTTAAAAGAATGCGGTCAAAAGATGTTTGCCCTGCCAGAAAGCCTTTAAATAAAATAACATGGTCAACAATCGGAGCTTTTACCGGCATTTATATGATTGCCCTTTTTAGCAACTCATTTTCCACTCAAGATAGTTTTTTTCTACTTGGTTCCTTTGGTGCTTCTGCCGTACTTATCTACGGTGCACCTGATGCAACTTTCTCACAGCCTAGAAATCTAATAGGCGGACATATTTTATCTGCAATAGTATCTGTTTTTTTGGTAAAAACCTCCTCAAACCTCTTAAGCATAGAGCTTCTATGTGCACTTAGCGTAGCTCTTGCCGTACTGGTTATGCATTTAACTCTAACCATGCATCCTCCAGGAGGCGCAACGGCACTTATTTATGTTATAGGAAGCCAACAAATACAATCGCTTGGATGGATGTATCCTTTGACTCCGATTGCCGTTGGGGCTTTTATTTTGCTTATAGTAGCATTGATAGTAAATAATATGTCAAATAATTCAAAAAGACATTACCCTATTTATTGGTATTAGTGATTACTGTTTATCTCGTCTTTTTGTAATAAATAAAAGATAAAAATGGTATTCTTTCGTAAATAATTTTTAAAGTAAGCTATTTAAGGAAAAAGATGATTAGTTCACTAAGAGGGATGAATGATATCCTAAGTGATGAGTACAAAAGATTTACCTATTTTATAGAGGTTGCTACAGAGATTGCAAAAAGATATGGGTTTCATTTTATTGAAACACCGCTGCTTGAAGAGACGGCTCTTTTTAAACGATCCGTAGGCGAGTCAAGCGATATTGTCGGCAAAGAGATGTATCAGTTCATTGACAAAGGGGAGAATGATGTATGTTTACGCCCAGAAGGGACTGCAGGGGTTGTTCGTGCATTTATACAAAAAAAACTGGACCGCGCAGGCGGAATTCACCGCTTCTTTTATCACGGAGCTATGTTTAGGTATGAGAGACCACAAAAAGGCCGCTTAAGACAATTTCATCAATTCGGAGTCGAGAGTTTTGGCGAAGCTAGCGTTTATGAAGACGCAAATATGATTATGATGGTGGGTGATATACTTAAAGCTCTTGGCATTGGATACAGGCTCAAATTAAATTCGCTAGGCGACAATAATTGTATGCCTGCATACAGAGAAAACCTTGTCTATTTTGTAAACAAATACAAAGACAGCGTTTGCGAAGACTGTACAAGAAGACTTTATACAAACCCTATTCGTGTGCTTGATTGTAAAAACGAGAAATGTCAAGATATATATAAAGATGCTCCAAAACTTATAAATTGTCTGTGTTCGTCTTGTAATAATGATTTTGATATACTTAAGAAAATTTTAGCAGACAACAACATAGCATATGAGATAGATACAAACTTAGTTAGAGGGCTTGACTACTACTCAAAAACGGCATTTGAATTTGTAAGTGACAATATAGGAAGCCAAAGTGCAATTGCAGGAGGCGGAAGATATGACAGACTTGTGGAATTTTTAGATGGAAAAGCAACTCCTGCAGTAGGCTTTGCTATCGGTATTGAGAGGCTTATGGAGCTTATTGTGATGCCAACTGAGACGAGAATCGGGTATTATATCGGCGCTCTTGAAGATGAAGCACTTAATTTGGTCGTAAAGGTAGCGCATAAAAAAAGAGAGAGTGATGTGGTAACAATCGACTATAAGTCTAAAAATCTCAAAAACCACCTAAAAGCTGCGGATAAGGTAAATGCAAAATATTGTGCCGTTATAGGCTCTAATGAGATGCAAAATGAAACGATATGGTTGAAAAACTTAGAAGACAAAACAGAGCAGGTATTATTGCTTAAGGAATTTTAATTGGAAATATTAGATCTTATTTGGAATATCTTTATAGACTTTATAGAAATTTTTATTCTATTTGGGTTAATAGGCATCGTAATGCTCTATGTCCACGACAAATATGTCCAAAGAAATCATGCTCTATTGATAAACTATCCTATCATAGGAAGGTTTAGGTATCTTTTTGAAGCTCTAAGAGAACCATTTAGACAATACTTTGCCGAAGAGAGCTTTTATGATTCTAAAGACAAAGTTGACTGGGTTTATAAAGCTGCCAAAAATGTTCCAAATTATAAGTCGTTTTCCGTTTCTCAGCCATTTTCAGGCTCAAGATTTATTGTAAAACATGTTTCAAATGTTTTAAATGATAACGAGGTAAGCCAAGATATGAGCTTAACTTTTGGGGAAAATAGAGAAAACCCTTTTGTTTCTCATACTCCGATTATCCGCTCCGCAATGAGTGACGGCGCACTAAGCCCTGAAGCAATCCGTGCCTTTGCTTTAGCAGGAGTTGAATCAACTCTTACCATAAACACTGGAGAAGGCTCTTTAACTTCAAATCATCTTTATACGCATAAACCGGACTTAAACAATAGCGGTTATTTAGAGATAGTAAAAAGTACGCCTTTTGCAGAATTTGTTTTTAAAGTAGGCAGTTTTTTCTTCAACAATGCCGTTGCTACAAAATGGTACAGAAACATTTTGCTAAACAAAAAAACACAAAATACTTATATATATGACCAAGAAACCCATGTTCTTTTTCGTGTCAATTGGGATGCACCGCTTGAATCTTTTCCAAAGACGGTTCCAAACGATATACCGAATATGATTTTTCAAATCGGCTCAGGACTCTACGGAGTAAGAGATACTGGTGGCAAGTTTGACGAATTAAAATACCAAAAAGTGATGAAATTTTGTCGTATGACCGAAATAAAAATTGCTCAAGGTGCGAAGCAAACCGGCGGTAAGCTGGCAGGAAGCAAGGTAACTGCAGATATTGCATACTATAGAGGAGTTCCTGAGGGTAAAGATGTTTTTTCGCCAAATAGATTTCCTTATGCCGACACTACTTCTCATCTGCTTGATTTTGTAGAGAGATTACAAAATTTATCTAAAAAACCTGTCGGATTTAAGATAGTGATATCCGACGCTGCTTCCGTTGAAGATTTGGCAATTGAGATTGCATCAAGAAAAAATGCCGGTAGGAATATACCAGATTTTATAACGATAGATAGCGGTGAGGGCGGAAGTGCAACTGCACCGCTTGAACTTATGGAATCCGTAGGACTAACAACAAATAATGCTCTTTATCTCTTAGATAAGATGCTTAAAAAACATGATGTTCGAGAAGATATAAAGATAGTAGCAAGCGGAAAAATATTGACTCCCGATGATGTTATCATAACTTTATGTATGGGAGCAGATGCCGTCGGGATTGCAAGGGGCTTTATGATGAGTGGCGGATGCATCCGCGCAAGAATGTGCTCAGGGTTTGGCTCACATGTCTGTCCTGTAGGTATGGCAACTCAAGATGAAAAAAAGAGAGCTTCATATCTAGTCGTAAAAAAAGGGCATGAAATAGCAAGCTATCATACAAACCTTATAAAAGGGATGAAAATGATGATGGCAGTTATGGGTGTAAGTGAGATTTGTAACCTAAACAAATCAAGACTTACTTTTAAAAATAGAAACGGTGAGATATTTTTTGATATAGACAAATATTTTCATCAAAAATTGCATGTATAGGATAGTAATATGAATAACTTCGGTCTTGATGTATGGTCTAACAACAATTTTATTATTGAGGATGGGCAAATTCGTTTAAATTATAAGTGTATGCCCTCTTTGCTTCAGATAGTTGAAGATATCCGCTTAAAAGATGTAAGAGGTCCAATACTGCTTAGATTTCCGCATTTGATCAAGAGTCAAATCAGAACTCTTTACTCATACTTTGATAAAGCAATCCAGCAAAATAACTATAAGGGTAAATTTAATGCTGTTTTTCCTCTTAAAGTAAATCAGTTTCCGCATGCCGTCGAAGCCGTTGCATCGCAAGGGGCTCAATACAATTATGGGCTTGAAGCAGGCTCAAAAGCAGAGCTTATTTTAGCTATGAGCAAAACCCCAACGGGTGCAAATATTACGGTAAACGGCTTTAAAGATAAAGAGATGATTACTCTTGGTTTCATCGCAGCGCAAAGCGGGCATAATATAACCATAACCATAGAAGGGCTCGGTGAGCTTGAGACGATTATAGAAGTAGCGAACGAATGCAATCTAAAAGTTCCAAACATCGGTATCAGAGTAAGACTTCATAGCGCTGGAAGCGGTATATGGGCAAAAAGCGGCGGTATGGATGCAAAATTCGGACTTACATCTACTGAAATTATTGAGGCTATAACTCTACTTAGAGAGGCAAATCTTTTAGACTATCTAAGTATGATTCATTTTCATATAGGCTCACAGATGTCAGATATTGCACCGCTAAAAAAAGCTCTTAGAGAAGCCGGGAATATCTATGCAGAACTTAAAAAAATGGGTGCTACAAGCTTGGATAATATCAATATAGGCGGTGGTTTGGCAGTAGAATACAACCAACATGCACATCTTAACTCTAGAAACTACTCGATTGACGAGTTTTCAAGCAGCGTTGTCTTCTTGCTAGGCGAGATTATGAATGCAAAAAATGTATCACATCCAAATATTTTTACAGAATCCGGTCGATTTATAGTGGCATCACACGCCGTTTTAATCACTCCGGTTTTAGAGCTCTTTACACAGGATTATCAAGAAAAACTTTTAAATTTCAAAAACCCAAATCCTCCTCTTCTTGAAGAGCTTATAGAACTAAACAGGCTATTAAACAACACAAACTGTATAGAGTATCTGCATGATGCACTTGACCATATGGAATCTCTCTTTACTCTTTTTGATTTGGGTTACATAGATTTACAAGATCGCTCAAACGCTGAGATTTTAGTGCATAACATCATCAAAAAAGCACTATACCTCAAATCTGCAAACCCTACGGATGAACTTGCACAGCTTCAAGTTAAACTTCAAGAGCGATACTTGATAAATGCTTCAATATTTCAAAGTTTACCTGACTACTGGGGGCTTAATCAACATTTTCCGGTTATGCCGCTGCACCATTTAAACACTACGCCGCTTCGTGCTGCATCACTTTGGGATATAACCTGCGATAGCGACGGTGAGATAGGTTTCAATCCTGACAAACCACTCTATCTTCACGATGTAAACTTAGATGAAGAAGAGTACTTTTTAGGCTTTTTTAATGTCGGAGCATATCAAGAAACGCTTGGTATGAATCATAACCTTTTTACGCATCCGAGTGAATATACGGTCACGATAGACGAACATTCATATGAGATAAAAAACGGTGTTGAGTCAAAAAGTATCTTAGACATATTGGATTCAATTGGGTATGATGCAAAAATTATACATGACAAACTTAAAAATGATTTGATAAGTTCTTCTTTTATTTCAGAGCAAGAAAAAAATGATACACTTGCAAAATTAGAACTTTTTTTAAGACAAAACGGTTACTTAAGAACTACAAACTAGGAGTCACTATTGGGACTTTTTGCTGAAATTAAAGAAGATTTTTCGAATGCTTACAAAAATGATCCGGCACTAAACTCCGGATTTGATTTTATCTTCAACTACCCCGGTGTATGGGCCGTTGCTTGGTATAGGATAGCTCATAGACTCTATAAAGCCAACTTTAAAAGCTTTGCAAGAATTATAATGGGGCTTAATCAAATAGTTACAAATATCGATATTCATCCCGGAGCCGTAATAGGCAAAAGAGTTTTTATAGATCACGGCGTAGGTGTGGTTATAGGACAAACTGCCGTCATAGAAGAGGATGTCGTAATCTATCAGGGTGTTACATTGGGCGGTGTTTCGCTTGTAAGCGGGAAAAGGCATCCAACTGTTAAAAAAGGCGCCGTCATAGGTGCGGGAGCAAAAATTCTCGGAAATATTACGATTGGCGAATATGCAAAAATAGGAGCCAACTCCGTTGTCGTAAAAGCCGTTCCAGACGGTACGACTGCCGTAGGAATTCCTGCTCATGTCATAGAAAAAGGTAGATGTAAAGACCCATTTATGCACAATATGCTTCCGGATATAAATAAAGAGATGTTTGAATACCTGCTAAAAAGAGTTGCTATTTTAGAACACATTCTTGTAAAAGATAACAAAGAAGTATTAGACCATGACTTAGAATTGGAAAATATTTATGAGTCATTTATAAAAGCAATGAAGAACTAAATTTCATTTTTGCTATACATATATAGGATTATTTTAGTATAATTCGCCCAATATTTTTTAAAAGGGTTATTATGCTAACGGATCGCGTAAATTCACTATCTGAATCAATCACAATTGCAATCTCAACACTAGCAGCTGAACTTAAAGCGCAAGGCAAAGATGTACTTAGTTTTTCTGCAGGTGAGCCTGACTTTGATACTCCACAGGTTATAAAAGATGCTGCTATTGCGGCTATCAATGAAGGTTTTACAAAATATACCGCAGTTGATGGCATCCCTGCATTAAAAACTGCAATAGCAAATAAGTTAAAAAGAGATAACAATCTTACATATGCTCCAAATCAAATCATTGCAAATAACGGTGCAAAACACTCTTTATTTAACCTTTTTGCCGCAACCATACAAAAAGGCGATGAAGTTATAATTCCATCTCCATACTGGGTAACTTACCCTGAGCTAGTCGTATATTTCGGCGGAACTGTTGTTGAGATACCTACAAATGATGAGAGTTCGTTTAAAATCACTCCTAGTCAGTTAAAAGATGCGCTTACCCCAAAGACAAAAATGATAATTTTAACAAGCCCGTCAAATCCGACAGGTTCTGTTTACTCAAAAGAAGAACTTACTGCTCTAGGTAAAGTCTTAGAGGGAACTGATGTTTTAGTTGCAAGTGATGAGATGTATGAGAAGCTCATCTATGACGGAGAGTTTACATCTGCTGCAGCCGTAAGTGATGATATGTTTAAGAGAACTATCACTATCAACGGTCTTAGCAAGTCGGTTGCTATGACGGGTTGGAGATTTGGTTATATGGCTGCTCACCAAACAGAAATCATCCAAGCAACTAAAAAACTTCAAAGCCAAAGCACTTCAAATATCAATTCCATTACCCAAAAAGCGGCAATCGTCGGATTAAACGGTGCTGCAGATGCAGATATCGAGAGAATGAGAGTAGCATTCAAAGAACGCCGTGATGAAGCGGTAAAACTCATAAATGCAATAGACGGCTTAAGCGTGTATAAGCCTGACGGCGCTTTTTACCTATTTATAAATATCAAAAAAGTAAGTAACGACTCAATGGATTTTTCTAAAAAGCTCTTAGAAAACAAAGGAGTAGCAGTTGTTCCGGGTATAGGCTTTGGAAGTGAGGGGTATGTTAGATTTAGTTTTGCTACCGATATACAAAGCATTAGAGAAGGTATTAAAAGAGTTGAAGAGTTCGTAAAAGAGCTAAAGACAAAATAGAACATTTTTTTTACTCGGTATGCTTAATACATACCGAGTTACACACTTCCACAATTAATATTACGGTGTTTTTATATTGAAATCTTTTATGTAGTATATACCAACACCCTGCCCCGTCTCTTTTATATCAACATCTATCCGCAAAGAGCGGTTTATGCCGTATTGCAAAACTACGCTTGATATATCGCTGTTTTTATATACAAGGCGAATATTTTTGTTAAATCTGGTTCCAAGCTCGTATCCAAGCGTTCCGCTCTCATTTGTTAAAATATTTAGAGTATCTATTTTAAAAGCGGATGATTTATTGAAAAGCTCTTTTACGCCTGCTCCAAGAAGTGTGGTGCTAAGCTGCGTTGTCTTTGAGGTTGTGCCGCTTGAAGTATTAAAAACTTCCGAACTGCCGCCCCCAAAGAGTATATATGACATTATATCGTTTTGACTCATTGCAGGGTTAGATGAAAATAAAAAAAGCGGTGAATTAAGAGTATTTGTCACATATATTTCAATATCGACATTATCAAGCGCATAGTGATGCAAATTTAGATTGAGATGCGGGTTTGTATAATCTTTATCATTGAAGTATATCTCACTCTTATCAAATTCAAACTCTTTATCGCTTAGAGTAAGAACTCCTTTTTCTATAGACACAATACCGTATATTTGCAAGTCCGAGTTTGCATCTTTAAATAGCGTAAGCTTCGGCATAAAAAAGAGATCTGCCTCTTTTGTTTTATATTTTATATATTTTTGCGCATTGATTTGGATATTTAAAGAGAGTGTATCTTTTGCATCGTTTTTTAGTTTCATATCTTGAATAACGATAATGTCTTTATCACCGCTTAAAAATTTTGTTTTTGGCTGATACATCAAAACACCGTCTAAGATGTTAATCTCTCCTTGAATGTTTTGGTTTGCATTTTCATCCATATATGCTTTGAGATTAACTTTCATCGTTAAATTTGCATCTTTTGTTTCATAATGAAATTTATCACTGCTAAGTTCAATACTTGCCTTTTTTTTAGATGTTTCTATTAAGCCTTTAAGGAGCAGATTGTCATACACCCAAATCTCTTTTAACTCTATATTCATATCTGAATCAATAGTTAGCTTAGATGGTTTTTTGGAGTAGATATCTTGATTTAAAAATTCAAATTTATACTCCTCAAGCAATATGTTTTTGTCTTTATAACTAAGTGAAAATAAAGCATTTTTACTGCTTTTATATCTTTGTTCATTCAGTTTTACATCATACCACGCGACATCAATTTTTGTTTCTATCTCTAGCCCATCTTTATATAATATTTTTGTTTTAGCATCTGCTTTGGCATCAAAAGAGATATCTTTTCCAAAAGGTTCTAAGTAAAAGAGCGATACTGTATTTTTGATAGAAGATATTTTAGAGTCTATAAAAAACTCCTTTGCTTCAAGATTACCTCTTATGCTAAGAGTGTCGGATGTTTGGAGCGTAGCTTTTGCATCTATATCTGAGCCTCTTTTTTTTAGCTTTAGAGAAATCGGTGATTTTGTATTTTGATTTGCATATATATTTGCCTCAAGGGTTGCACCGTTGTTACTTGTTTGCATCTTAGCATCTGCTTTTGCATATAGTGTATCCGCTTTTAAGATATAGTTTTTAAAATCTTTTGTAAGTATGTCTATTTTAATATCTTTGGCACTAAAATTGATAAAGTTATTATCTTGATAACTTTTGGCTTCTACAATAAACTCTTTAAAAGGCAGCTTTATTTCATCTTTTGTGACAACACCGCTAAGTGTAGATATATAGTTTGAACTATTGTCTATCTGAGCACTCTGTTTTATGTTAGCCTCATAGTTTTCATATACAGCTAGATAGTCCGTAACTATACTAAACTTCTCTTCATTAAAATCATATATAAGATTTAAATTAATATTAGTTAATTTTAAATCATCCATATCGGTTATACGCAAATTTTGAAGAGTTGTTTGCATATTTGCTTCTTTTGATGAGAGTTCTAAATCTATCTCAAGTTCTTTTTGCTCGTTTTGTATAAAAGGCAGATAGTCGTTATACATTTTTTCGCTAAAGAGTGTGACTGTTTTTGCTTTTAGAGTATTTGACTTTACTCTCCCATCAAGAGAGATTTTTGCATATGGTGAATCAAGAAAAAGTTTCATATTTTTAATATCCAAAGCCTCCCTTAGGCTTACTCCCGACGCATTTAGCTCAAGGGTATAAAGCTCTCCTTTGTAGTTTATTTTTGCATTTTTTATATTTGCTTGTGAAACAAATAGGTCAAAGCCTAAGCTACGATTGCCATTTTGTGATGCTTTTAAAAAAGCATCCAAATCTATATAAACTCCATCTGCCTTTAAAGAGCGGATATTTTGCATAATTTCACCGGACTTTGTGCTTTCATAAAGAAGTTCGAGCCGTTTTATTTTTATCTCATCGTAAAATGTAAAATTATTTAATACGATTTTAGATTCTCTACCTTCTTTAAATGACTCTTTTAACTCCTTTTTTATACTTTGTTCTATAAAAAAAGAAAAAAACAGCTCTCTAAATTGCATTGCCATAAACAGCAATAATGAAAATATAACTGCAATGCGAAAAAAAAGATATATTTTTTTTATCAAAACAGCTCTCCGATATGAAAATGGATTGCATATTGCTTGGTAGGATCTGCTATATCAAATCCAAAATCTATTGCCAGCGGACCAATCGGAGTTTTGTATCTAAGCCCCACTCCTGCACTGTAATATCCGTTATCATAGTCTGGGATAGAGCCGTTTCCTAAAAAAGTGTTATCGCTAAACACAACGCCTCTAAAATCATTATAAATATGAAATCTTGCTTCCGCCGTTGCCTCCAGTATGGAGTCTGAGCCTATAGGGTCGTTATTGTCGTTTGTAGGACCTAATTTTCTATAGCCGTATGCACGGTTACTATACATTCCCCCTGCAAAAAAACGATATGACGATGGAATATACCCTTCATCTATGCCAATAGTTCCAAATGTTGTTTTTAGCGCCAAAACAGACTCTTTGTATGAAAAAAGGTACCCGCCATCAGCCTTAAGTTTATAGTATGTAGCATCAGAGATATCACTTTTTAAAGAGCCCATCATCTGCGTATTTATAAAGTAACCGCTTCTTGGGTCAAGTATCTTATCTCTTGTGTCAAAACTCCATTCAATTTTTGGAGAAATTAAAAAAAGAGAGCTTTTTGGAAACAGTGCCTCATCATCACTATCATAAGTTCTTGAGTTGTCAAAAACGACACTCTCTCTAAATGTATGCGGCAATGCTTTTTGCATTAAATAGAGATTGCCGTAAATCCTGTCTTCTTTAAAACCTATAAACTTTTCATTATCGTATCCTACTTCAAAGCCTGTAAAATTTCTATGCTCAAGCGGCATATCAAAGTTTGTTTTTATAGTCTGCTTGAGGCTTGTTACTCTAGTTTCAAGCCCGAGCGTCTTTAGGTTCCCTAAAAAATTTCTATGCTTTATCCCAAGCAAAAACATAGCTCCCTCATCGCTGCTTATACCAAGTCCTGTTTGAAAACGGATAGGATTTTCATTCTCATATACTCTTACTTTAATATCTACACTGCTGTTTTTATCCGGTTCTGTTTCTATTATGGCTTTTGATATCCCTTCACATGAGTAGAGGCTCTCGTAGCTTTTTATTATTTTATTCGTATCAAGCAGTTCATCTTTTTTTATATGCAAAAAAGAGTCTATTATCTTGCTATCTATGTTTTTAACAGGGTATATATCTATATTTTTTATATAACACTCTTTATTTGGAGCAACTTCATAAGACAAAAAAGCTTTATTAGTTTCTATATCTATATATGCTTTTGCATCAAGTTCTATATTGCAAAAGCTATTTTGTGCATAAAGAAGTTTGATATTTTCTTTACTTTGTGTAAATTTTTGAGCATCAAAAATATCGCCTTTTTTCACCCCTATCTCTTTGTTAATATCAAATTTTGAGACAAAAGAGATACCATCTACAATTATAGGGCTGTTTTCTTCAATTTTAAGTTTTATATATTTTTTATCTTTTGTGTGTGTTATGATTGTGTGATAAAAACCTTTTGATTTATAGTAGTCTTTAAGCGCTTGAATTATAAGAGCAGTCTCTTTTTCTTGTATGGAGGGTTCTTTAATATAAAATTCGTAGAAATAGGGTTCATAAAGTCCAATGGAGTCGTATAGTTCTCTTGAAGATATTTTCTTATTTCCATCAAATAGAAGTAAAAGTTCATCACAGAAAAGAAGCGTTGAAAATAGAACAAAAATAAACAGTTTTTTTTTCAACTACGACCTCACATAAACAGGAGTGTAAAGATTTTTCAATCCTTAAGTGTAACAAAAAACAACTTATTTATCTAATAGTTTCGATATTTTTGCTTGAAGTTTTAGCCATATTTTTTGTTCAACCAAAGGAAAACCGCCATAAACTTTACCGCTATCTTTTATACTTTTTGTGACACCGCTTCTAGCAGCCATAGTTGTAAAAGGAGCAATGCTTAAATGTCCTGCGGTTGCGCTTTGACCACCCATAACTACATTTCTGCCCATTGTAGTAGAACCTGAGATACCAGCTTGTGCAACCAAAACTGAGTGTTCCCCTATGACACAGTTATGACCTACTTGAACAAGGTTGTCTATACGCACACCGAATTTGATATGCGTTGAGCCAAAAACCGCTCTATCTATAGTAGTACAGCTTCCTATCTCGACATTGTCTTCTACAACGACATTTCCGTTTTGGTAAATTTTTCTATGTTCGCCCATTTTATTTGTTGCAAAGCCAAAACCGTCGCTACCTACAACGCTGTTTGCATGTATGATGCAATCGCTTCCGATTTTACAATCTCTATATACGCTAACACTTGGATAAAGAATGGTATTGTCGCCTATAACCGTATTTGCACCGATGTAAACATTTGCCATAATAGTACAGTTCTTACCTATAACCGCACCTTTTGCTATCTCTGCTTTTTGGGATATTTTACTTCCCTCTCCGATAATTGCATCAGGTAGAGTCTCATCTTCAATAGGAGGAGCAAAATATTTTGAGAGTGTGGCTATCTCCCAATAAGGAGCATCTACGACTAAAGCAATAGAACTTTTTGGAACAAACTCCATTAATGAACTCTGTACGATTATAGCACCTGCATTTGAGTGTTCTATCTCATTTATATATTTCGAGTTAGCTACAAATGAGACATCCGTGTTTTTCGCATCTTTTAGCGTATTTAAACCGCTTACTTTAAAATCATTACCTACAAAATCGCAATTTATGATTTTTGCTATATCGCTTAGTCTCATTAAAAACTCCCTATCTCTCTAGCGCTACGGAGCCGCTTTTTACTATCTCTTTTGGGTTGTATCTGTTTATAAGCTTTAAAAAGTTTTCAATTCGCTTTGGCTCATCCGCAACCATTGCTATAACCACATTATCTCCGACATTGACTATCTTACCGTTGTATGAACTGCATAGCGCACTTATGTCTGCTATATTTTCCGATGCAGGAAATTTCACAAGAGCCATCTCTTTTTCAACTAAGTCGGCGTGTTCATAAACCTTTAAAACAGGAATAAGCTTATGAAGCTGTTTTGTAATCTGCTCACTAACTCTCACAGATCCGGAAGTGACTATTGTAAGTCTTGAGTATTTGCTCTCAGGAATAGGAGCAACGGTTAGAGATGTAATGTTATACCCTCTTCCCGAAAAAAGATCTGTAATACGAGATAACACGCTTGCTTCATTGACAACTATAACAGAGATAACTCTTCTTGCATTTTCATCTTGCATTATTTTTTCTCCCCTCTCTCTAGCAACATCATATTAAATAGTGAACCGCCTGCCGGAACCATCGGCATAACATTTTCAAGCCTCTCAACTACAACATCTATAAATGTAACTATATTTCTCTCAACCGCATCTCTTAGTGCAGCATCAAACTGCTCTTTCGTCTCTACTCTATACCCTATTCCGCCAAAAGCCTCTGCTAACTTTACAAAGTCAGGCTGATGAGAGAGATCCGTTTCACTATGTCTTTTGTTGTAAAAGAGCGTTTGCCATTGGCGAACCATACCCAAATAGTTGTTGTTTAATATGATATTTATAACCGGTATTTTCTTCTCAACCGCAGTCATAAGCTCTTGAACATTCATAAGAATTGAGCCATCCCCGGTAAAGTTTATACTTATTTTGTCCGGTGAAGCTACTTTTACACCCATAGCTGCAGGAAAACCAAACCCCATCGTTCCCAGACCGCCTGAACTTACCCACTGACGCGGACGGGTAAATGGATAAAATTGAGCTGCCCACATTTGATGCTGCCCGACATCCGTCGATATATTTGCAGAGTCCCCTAAAAGCTCTCCTACTCGCTGAATAACCCATTGAGGTTTAAGTCTTTGGCTGTCTTCGTGGTATGTTAGCGGATGTAACTCATCAAAGTTTTTTATGGTTTCTCTCCATGACTCATAACGAGAAGGATTTACAAGTGCAATGGATTCAAGCATCTCTTTTACTACATTTTTTACATCGCCAACTATCGGGTAGTCTGCTTTCACCAGTTTTGAGATACTTGCCGGATCTATATCTACATGTATAACTCCTGCATTTTTTGCAAATTCAGAGAGTTTTCCAGTTACTCTATCATCAAATCTGGCACCCAAGCCTATAACCAAATCCGTCTCGCTCATAGCCATATTTGCGGCATAACTTCCATGCATACCAAGCATAGAGATTAAGAGCTCATCATCATAAGATAGCGTACCTCTTGCCATAAATGTTTCAACATAAAAAAGAGGTCTTTTTGCTTTTGCAATAGCTTCCATAGCTTTTTTTATCTGTCTAGGATTACCTTTGGTATGCGGCTTATATGTTTCAAGATTTAACTCTATTGCATAGTTAAATTCTGCTATTTGTGCCGTAACATCTTTTGGTATATCCACATGAACCGGTCCCGGTCTTCCGCTTGAAGCAATATAAAACGCCTCTTTTAAAATTCTAGGGAGATCATGTGCATCCGTTACAAGATAGTTATGCTTTGTACAAGAACGGCTAATCCCCACTGCATCTATCTCTTGAAATGCATCAGTGCCGATAAGGCTCATAGGAACCTGTCCGCTAATAACTACTAAAGGTATAGAGTCCATATAGGCATCTGCAAGACCCGTTACCGCATTTGTAAATCCCGGACCGCTTGTAATCATCGCAACACCTACTTTTCCGCTTGCTTTGGCGTAGCCTTCTGCAGCATGGACGGCAGCTTGTTCATGTCTAGTTAAAATATGTTGAAAACTTTTTTGCTTGTAAATTTCATCATAGACATTCATAATTGCTCCGCCGGGGTAACCAAATACTGTATCTACACCCTCTGCAATTAAAGCTTCAATGACCATCTGCGCGCCACTAATTTGCATGAAAAGTCTCCTCTAATAAAAAATTTGGCTATTATATTGAAAATGAGCTATATTGTAAGTTAAAAATGGAGGTAACTTTTTAATCTAATATAGATTTAACCATCATAGGCGGTCTCCAATTTTCTATAGCACCTTGTTTTTGAGACTCTAGATTTAGTTTTGTTTGTGGGTAGCTTTTTAAAAACTGTTCAAAGAATGTTGTTATTTGTCCTGTAAGACCATAATATAATATATAGTTTTTAATACCGTTTTCTATGATTTTTTGTTCCGCTTTACTCTTAAGAGCTCCATCTAGCTGCGTTATATAGCACCAAGCAACGGTTGTCGCTATCGCCATATATTTTGATTTTGTACCAATATATTTTTGTAGTGCATTTTTTACACCATCTATATCGCCTCTTGAGGCATATTCACTTGCTTTATTGTACTCATTTTCCCAAATTTCTTCGAGTTTTTTGCCTTCACTTGTCTGTTGTAGGTCATAAGATGAATCCAAAAGATTATATGCAGTTACCATATCGTTATCATGAAGAGCATTAAAAAATTTCTGCTGAGTCTCAATCTCTTGAATAATAGCTTTGGCTTCTTCTTTAAAATCTTCAAAGTCAAGCAGCATTCGATAGAGCTTTATCGCAGAATGAGTATCTTTATTTTTTTGAAACTCCTGCGCTTTTATGTATAGAGCATCCGAGTATTGAATTAAAATAGAATATTCACTAGATTCTCTTAAAAAAGGGTATTTTTTAACATACTCGTATGCAAGTTTAAAATCTTTGTGGATCATAGAATTTTTAAATCTAGCACACACCATTGAGTTTGTAAAAAGATCTTGCATAATAACCGTCTTTTCCGGAATACCTCTATATGGCGCAAAAAGCTCTTTAACTTTTTCTTGATTATTTGGATTTGATAGATATTTTTGTGCGGCGTTAAGTGTTTTTTTCCATTGTGCTTCGAGCTCTTTATAGGCACCGCTCTCTTTATAGACTTGATATTTGTTTGCAAGTGCATATGCAAGTGCCAACTTGTTTTGACCAATAAGAAGTAAAAACTTATCATACTCTTCATACTCTAAGAAAAGTTTTTGCACAAACTGTTTTTTAGACGGTATCTCTAAAAAGTTTTCAAAAAGTTTCATAGCTTTTTGTTTTTCACTTTTTTCTATAAACTCTTTTGCTTTTTGCAGAGTTTTATCCCAAAGCAACTCAAATGTATGAAATGTTTTTGTATATGCCAAAAGAGGATTTGCATCGATATAGCTTGGTAAAAGCGCATACCTTTTATCTGCAATAGCATTTTTTAAAGACTCCTCACCGTTAAATATATCATAAACAAAAAAGCCTCCGCCTTCTGTGCCGACAAATAAGTAGTTGCGTAACTCATCAAAAGCAAGCGCAGTGATGGAGCTATCATGTTTAAGATATCTATGAGCAATAAGCGCATAAGTGGTTAAATCATAAACTAAAATGTACCCAAGCTTTGTCCCTAAAAACAAAAACATACAATCATTTGAAATAGTAACTTTCGTAACATCATCATGAATGCCTTGAAGTCTAGATAGCACGGATACCGTAGCAATATCCCAAATAATAGCACTATTTTTTTTATCAACACTAAAGAGTCTATTGTTTTTTAAAAATTGCACCTTCATAACAGCTGCGGAGTGCGCTCTTAATTTTGCTATTTGCGACATTGTTGCCAAATTAAATAGAAAAATATTTTTATCAAAACTAGCCGTTGCAACATAATGTGCATTTTGACTAAATGCTATATCGTTTACGCTATCCACATGTCTTGGCAGTGTAAAAGCAAGTTGTCCGCTTTTTATATCTACTCCAAAAGTCATACCGTCTTCTCCGCAGGAAAACATATATCTATCTTTGGGGTCGATGGCTACGCAAGACACTTCGCCCTGATGTCTGTTCACGGAAGCTATAAGTTTTTTTGTTTTAATATTGTAGAGTTTGGATTCTTTTGTCTCTGCGCTTATAAGAGCCAAATATTCGCTAGTAGAGCTAAAGGCAACAACACTATTTAAAAATCTTTGATGTTTTATATTTGCATTTAGCCTGTTTTTTGCCTCAAGTGTTTGGTAGTCTAAGTAGGCGATAGATGTGGAAGCATCACACACGAGAACAAACTCTTCTTCAATAATTTTTATATCGACAATAGCTTCGCCAAATCTAATATTTTTTATTGCGTCCAACATCAATCTCTTATGTAGTTTTCTTCTTTTAGCACTTTGTAGATAAGCTGCTGATGCTCTTCGCCTTTTGTTTCAAGGTGAACCGTGACATTTGCATCGCCGTAATCAAGTGAAATAGAAGTTCTGTCATAT
>JAUPKZ010000082.1 GCA_030837195.1 Campylobacterota bacterium | reverse complement strand
CACATTTAAAATAAGAGCGATATCTCCGTTTCCAAGAATAGCGCCGCCGGAAATTTCTCTTACTCTAGAGAGTGATTTGCCAAGAGTTTTTATAACTACTTGCTGTCTGCCTAAAAGAACATCTACCATAACGGCTATTTTGCCGCTCTCCGTCTCAACGCATACTAAAATACTCTCCCAAGGTTCGCTTTTTTCAACATTTAAGCTAAAAATATCGCTCAGCCTTACAATAGGGATACATTCGCCCCTTAGTGTGACAAACTCGCCTTTACCTTTTATGGAGTGTACAATCTCTTTTTCGGGGCGAAACGATTCTACTACGCATAGTGTAGGAATTATATATATTTCGTTGCCTGCTTGAACAAGCATTCCGTCTATAATGGCAAGAGTTAAAGGTAAAATTATAGAAAAAGTAGTGCCTTCATTCTCTTTTGAGTCTATCTCTACTTTTCCGCGGAGCTTTTCTATGGATGTCTTGACGACATCAAGTCCGACGCCGCGCCCTGAGAGGTCGCTTATGGCATCTGCGGTCGAAAATCCCGGTTGCATGATGAGAGCAAAGACTTGCGAGTCCGTTAAATTTTCATTTTCGCCTACAATACCTCTTTCAATGGCTTTTTTAAGCACTTTTTCTTTGTTTATGCCTCTGCCGTCGTCGCTTACGCTTATAACGATATTGCCGCTTTTATGAAATGCTCTTAGGGTAATTACCCCTTCTGCGCTTTTGCCTGCAGCAAGCCTCTCATCGGCATTTGCTTCCAAGCCGTGGTCTATGGCATTTCGAATTATGTGTATAAGAGGGTCTGAGAGGCTGTCTATCATAGTTTTGTCAATCTCTGTCTCTTCGCCTTGTATGACGAGATGAATCTCTTTTCCTGTCTTTTTAGAAGTATCGCGGACAACTCGCTTCATCTTCTCAAATGTATCTTTTATGGCAATCATACGAAGACTCATAACTCTGTCTTGAATCTTTTTTGTAATTTTTGAGAGAACCTCTATGGTACGGTTAATAGCCTCGTCCTCCATTGAACGAATCTCTTTGTTTTGTGCTATAAAGTTTTGCGCAATTACAAGCTCTCCTACAGAGTCAAAGAGTTCGTCCACCTTGTATGTGTCTATGCGGATAGTTGATTTTTGTGCATTTACGCCCTCAGAAGTTGCAATCGGTTTTGTATTTGAAGCCGAGTTGCTCTCTTGAGTTTTTATTTCCTCTTTTTTTTCAATGATGGGTTGTGCTATTTGGCTTATCTTGTACTCATGTTCAAACAAAAACTCAAAAATCTCTTCTACTTCGCTAAGTAGAAGAGGAGTTAGGGCGACAATCGTTACTTTGTCGATGCTGTTTTCATCGCTTTTGAATTCATCTATTTTTTGAATATTTTTCATCTCAAAAAAGCTCTCTAAAGAGTTTGCTTTTTCGCCGAGTATTTTTAAAAATATAAAGTAGTCAAATCCCCGTTTGTAGCAATCACTATCTAGGCTTAACTCTATTTTGTAAAGGTATAGACCCTCCATCAATTTGCTTTGATGCTCTTTGATGCTATTTTGCAGCGCATCCTCTTTTTGAGGCAAATCCATTTCACCGAATTCAAAAGCCAAATCTTTTAACGACTCTTGAGTGTTTGTAGCAGTCGGCAGTTCGGTTTTGTTTTTCTTTGCGGCAAGAAGGTTTTTGATTTTCTCCAAACACTCTTTATAGCTTTGGGGAAGTTGCTCTATGGCATCTAGTTCGCATCTCATCACCTCTTTTATGACATCTACGCTCTCAACAAAGAGCTCTAAGTTCTCTTCTTCTATGTCCTGTTTTGTAGAGCGGTAATAGTCAAGTACATCTTCAAAATGGTGAACAAACTCACCCAGCCTTGTAAATCCAAAAGCGTTAGCATTGCCTTTTAGCGTGTGTACACCGCGAAATATCTCGTTTAAGAGGTTAAAGTCATTTGAATTTTCTTCAAAACGGATGATATCAACATCTAGTTTTTCAATTATTTCGCCGGCTTCTTCAATAAAAATTGCTTTTACTTGTTCTTGTTTAGTCATGGTATGTCCAATGCAGCGTCCCATAAATAGAAGAAGTTGTTTGAGCTTTTTCTAAAAATGGTATCTCTATGTCGGGGCGAGTTTTTTTTATGCTCACCAAAAGAGACAAAAGCGAACCGGATGAGAGTATGCTTTGCTCTTCCGATTCTATCTTTTCTATATACTCTATTCTAGGGCGGATAAACTCTTCAAGCATTACAACTTCATCCATAGACATATTTAAGTCTATAGTAAGTACATCACCGTCTATTTTCATTTTAAAATTCTTTTAAATCATCTTCGCTAAGAGGAAAAACCTCCTCGGCTTTGTTTGGCAATACTCGGCTTTGAGTCGTGTTGCTTTGAGTAGGTTTATTTGTTTTATGCAACATTTGCGAAGTTTGGATATTTGGTTGATGGATATACTCTCTTTGTGTTTTTGCAATTGCAAAATGTGTATCCATTCCAACCATTTTTGCCAAAACAGAAACCGCTTCCATCATCGATATAGCTTGTGCATTTAACTGCTGTGCCGCAGCTGCCGCTTCTTCGGAGTTTGCCGCAACCTGCTGCGTGACTTGATCTACTTGTCCCATTGCTTGATTAATTTGCCCCATGCCTTCACTCTGTTCTTTGGTCGCGATAGATATCTCTCCGATGAGATTGGAGACTTTTTTGGACTGTTCTACTATCTCTTTAAAAGATGTGTGAGTAGCATGGGCTATCTCGTTGCCTTCTTTTATCTGTTCAAGCACCTCTTCGATGATTAGCGAAGTCTCTTTTGCAGCCGATGCCGCTCTTTGAGCAAGGTTTCTAACTTCATCCGCAACTACCGCAAATCCAAGCCCGTGTTCTCCTGCTCTGGCAGCTTCAACCGCGGCATTAAGCGCTAGGAGATTTGTTTGAAACGCTATTTGGTCAATCGCTTTTATAATTCCTGAGATTTTTGAAGCCGATTCCGTTATTGCATGCATAGAACGAGAGAGCTGCTCACCTTTTTCATACCCTGCGCGGGCAGAGTCGTTTGCATTTTTTGCCAGAATGTCGGCTTGCATAGCATTATCCGTATTGAGCGTATTTATGGCAGTACTCTCTTCAAGTGTAGCGCTTACCTCTTCAACGCTTGCTGCTTGCTCACTTGCACCTTGCGCAAGAGATGATGATGAAGAAGCAACCTGAGAGCTTGCAGATGTGATTTGTGACGCACCGTCTTTGATTGATGTAACACTTGAAGTTATGGAGCGAGTGATTGAGCGGATTATTAGCGTTGCTAGTAAAATTGCCAAGACTACCGCTATGGATATAACCATTATAAGTAGTTTTCTAAAAGATGATGCTTCTTCTTGAGAGTGCTCGCTGGCGCTAATCATATTTTCTTCATTTACGGCATATAGCTTTTGCAGGTTCTCTTCCATGCTTACACGCAAAGTAGTGATGCTTTTTATGTGCTCATCAATTTTTACAAAAAGTGCCTCAACTTCTTGGGCATTAGCGCTTCTTGATATGGTTTCAATAACATTTGATTTGAAATCCTCATTTTTTTTACGCCACTGCTCATAATCTGTATAAAATTTCCCCCATATTTCATCTTCTTCTTTTGTATGAGAAACTTTATTGTATTTTTCTATGCCTTTGTCTATGATTTCAAAGCCTTTTTTCATAATTTCCGAGGCATTTTGCATTTTTTCTTGCATTTCAGGGTCATTTTTAAGACCTTTTGAACGATTTACTTGAATGGCAAATAGTAAAACACCGTAGCGGATAGTTCCTGCGCTTATAAGCGAAGCGGCGCGAACTTCGCCAAGATTTTCAATATCTACTTCCAATTCGCTGGTAGATTTATAGCCCATATACCCAGTAATAACCAATGAAATTACTAAAAAGCCGGTTAAGAGCATCAGTTTGCTCTTTAATAACATATTTTCTAACCAATTCATTTTACTCTCCTTCGTTTGTTTGTTTATTTTGTAGCTGTTCTAATCCTATAATCTCATCGGCTTCAAACAGTTTAAGCACATCTAAAATCATTACAACGCTATTTTCTATCTGCGCAACTGCAGAGATAAAATTTGTATCGATACTGCTTCCAAATTTTGGTGGTTCGCTAAGAGCAGACGAGTCTATGGAGCAAACCTCCTCAACTCTGTCAACTATGAAGCCTATATTTACCTTCTCTACTTCTACTATTATGATAGCAGTATGCATATCCGCTTCTCTGCTATCCATAGCAAAACGCAGTCTTGTATCGACTATTGGAATGATTGAACCTCTAAGATTTATAACCCCTCTCATATATGGAGGTATTTTAGGCACGCTTGTTATCTTCATCATGGCAATAATCTCTTTTACCTGCTCTATGGCAATTCCGTACTGCTCATCCCCTAAAAAAAATGTAAGGTAGCGCTCTTTTTTCGATTGTGGCGTATTTGAGGGACTCATACTATACTCCTAGAACCATTTTTATTGACTTTACAAGTTTTTCATCACTAAAGGGTTTTACCATCCATCCCGTGACGCCTATTTCTTTTCCTGCCATCTTTATTTCGTTTGAGCTCTCCGTTGTTAGGATGATAATCGGTTTTGTTTTATGTTTGTCGATTGATTTTATAGATTTTGCGAGTTCAAGACCGTTTAGTTCGGGCATATTTATATCGCTTATAAGAAGGTCAAAGTTCTCGCTTCCGTTTTGTAGCGCTTCTAAGAGTTTTAACGGATTTAAGTATGATTTAAATTCTATTATCCCGCTTTGTATCAATTCACCTACTGCCAATTCTGCCATTGCTACTACTGCTTTAGAATCATCTACTATTATTACTGTTTTTGCCATCTTTTTCTCCTTGAGTCTTTATTAAAAAAATTCCATTTCGTTCTCGTCGTCAACATCAATCTCCTTCTCCCCTATAATTCCCTCAATCTGCATACATGAGCTAAAAAATGAGCTATCAAGATAGTGGATGTCTTTCGTGTCTTGAAGTTCAAAAATATGTTTTCTCCAAGATATGAGGTCATATCCTAAATTTTCTAGAAGCATAATAAGTGTTTTTAATTTAGCTGCGTCTTGTACAATAGTATTAGATTTATTTTTTAAAAAAATTCCAAGTGAAGAGAGTGCATAGCCAAGAGCGGTAAATTCAAAAAGAGAGTTAATTGTGCTTGCATAAGCCCCTAGTACGCCATCTGCAAAGTCTATAAGATTTTCCTCGCTCGCCTCTTCTTGAAGCTCTATAAGCTTGTCTCTCCACTCATTGTCAAAACTTGCCAAGTCTAAAATCTCGTCTAAAATATCACCGCCTATGTCATCAACATAATCTGCAGCGCTTGTTTTTTGCGTGAAGCTTTGTCTTAAGAGCTCTTTTTCTTCAGAGCCGATAGTATGAACCTCTTTTGTTATGATTTGCTCTATCGTATCTTTAGTTTCATGAGTTAAAACCGTTATTTTTGTTTCTATCGTAGCTTCAGGGGTTCTTTGCTCAAAATATTTTTTGACTCTGCCGCATAGTATATTTTCTTTTAAAATAAAATCAGAGCCGTATTCACTAAGTATCTCTGCACTTCTTTCTTCTAAGACGATTGCATTTTCAAACTTCATAGTTATATAAATCTCTTCATAACTCTCTTCGATGATAATGCTTAAATTTTCTTGTTTTTTTGCTCCTTGACGCATAAGCTTGTAAAAAAGCTCTATTATCAAATCAAGTCTGCTGCATGCTACCGCGTTTCTGCTTGCGCACTCGTCTATGAGCCATATTCCAAAATCCATCATGGACTCTTCGTCTATGATGTCAAAGATAATTTTAAAAGAGCGGATATCGCTATTAAAAGGGTTAAGGGCGCTCTTTTTTGAAAGAGGTCTAAATTGCCCCTGTTTTAGGCGAAGCGATGAGCCTATGCTTTGAAGTTTAAAAAGTATGAGCTCTTTGTCTATAGGTTTGTGTATATATGTATCTACTCCTATTTCGTTCATATTTTTTTGCATATTCGGTTCTGTTACTGCAGTAACTACTATGATAACTGTTTTCGGATATAGTTTTTTAATGATTTTTGACGCTTCGTACCCATCCATTCTAGGCATCATAATATCCATTAGTATGATGTCGGGAAGCCACTCTTGTGTTGCTTCTATGGCTTCTATGCCGTCACTAGCCTCTTTTATCTCAAAGTTTTGTAGTTTTCTGCATATAGC
>JAUPKZ010000004.1 GCA_030837195.1 Campylobacterota bacterium | reverse complement strand
GTTGTGTCGATAATCTTATTTGCTGCAATCCACGGCATCATAGCTCTAAGTTTTACACCTGTTTGTTCTATAAGAGATGCTCTTGCATTTGCACGCTCAGCATTCATTCTTGGGTATCCTGCTTGACCCTCAAGTATGAAATCTTTTGCAAATTGACCATTTTGAATCTCTTTTAGGATTTGTTTCATAGCTTTTTTAGACTCATCGTTGATAACTCTCGGTCCGCTTACATAGTCACCGTACTCTGCAGTATTAGAAATAGAGTATCTCATATCTGCAATTCCGCCTTGGAACATCAAGTCAACAATAAGTTTTAGCTCATGCAGACACTCAAAATATGCAAGCTCAGGAGCGTATCCAGCTTCTGTCAATGTCTCAAACCCTGCTTGAACCAGTGCAGCAGCTCCGCCGCAAAGAACAGCCTGCTCTCCAAAAAGGTCAGTTTCAGTCTCATCTTTAAAACTTGTTTCAATAATTGCAGTTCTTCCACCGCCGATAGCCGATGCATAAGAAAGTGCCAATTCTTTAGTTTTTCCGCTTGGATTTTGTCCAACAGCGATAAGGTCTGGAATACCGCCACCGCGAACGAACTCAGAACGAACAGTATGTCCCGGAGCTTTTGGAGCAATCATAGTAACATTAATATCTGCTCTTGGATGAATTCTTCCAAAATGGATGTTAAAGCCGTGTCCAAATGCGATAGTTGCGCCATTCTTTAGGTTTGGCTCGATCTCGTTTTTATAAATTTCAGCTTGGTTTTCATCCGGTAAAAGAATCATAACAACATCTGCGTAAGCACTTGCATCTGCAACGCTCATAACTTTAAAACCTTTAGCTTCTGCTTTTGCCCATGAAGAACCTGCTTTACGCAAACCAACAACTACTTCAACACCGCTATCTCTTAAGTTTTCTGCGTGTGCGTGACCTTGAGAGCCAAAGCCTATCATCGCAACTTTTTTGCTTTTAATTATATTGATATCACAATCTTTATCGTAGTAAACACTTAATGCCATTGTTTTTTCCTTGAATTATATTAAGCTTAAATGCTTAAAATTTTTTTGGCATTATACTAAAATAAAGCAAAAACTTTTATAATGTCAATAAAAAAAGAGAGTCTGTTTTAATGAGAAAATTTAATCTTTTTAAAGAAATTATCGTAGCAAATAAAAATGATTTAATAAATGCAAAAAATTCATATGATGAGTTTGGAGTCGATATAGAAGGCAAAATATGCAAAAAACCGTTCTCGCGAAACGATATTCTTGTCTTTAGCGGAAAAGGAGATAGGGATATATCGCTTAGTGAAATGTTTGGCAAAAACTATCAAGTCGTAGAAGATGGAGAGAGAGTTCTCATAAAAGCGTTCGGAGCATGGCAGGATATCATCAATATGAATGTTACAAGAGCTAGTTACGACGACACGACGGCAGACGGCGTAGATAGATTTCCCACTCAAGAGATGGAAGAGATAGGCTGGCATGCCACGGAGTTCAATATTACCTATAGAATGCTTGTCGAAATTTTGG
This sequence comes from Campylobacterota bacterium, assembly GCA_030837195.1. Classification (GTDB taxonomy): domain Bacteria; phylum Campylobacterota; class Campylobacteria; order Campylobacterales; family Sulfurimonadaceae; genus Sulfurimonas. The sequence continues at coordinate 35,258 of JAUPKZ010000004.1, read as the reverse complement.
AAGAGCAGTGCGAGGGAACGCTTATCTGTATAGAGCAAGAAGAACCTTATCAATTTAGCGGTCTTGGTTTTATACCGGATTTATATGATGCCAAAGTAAAAATGTTTGCATACTGCCAAAATCAGATAAAACGCCTCATAGCAGAGGATGAGGATTATGAACTTGATATGCTAAACTATGAAGAGCTTGATGCCGCAAAATTTTTTAAAGCAATCGAGTAGCACTTTTTTATAACAATCTTTATAATATTTTGATATTTTTCAAAATATTATTTATAACTTATTGACACCTTCTATACTATAATGTTCAAAATTAAAAATAAAGATAAAAAAAAATGTCAACAATGGATATTGTAATGTTGTCGGTACTTGGAATTTTAACAATTCTTGTACTTATAAAACTGCCGAATGCATAATGAAAAATCTCTATTTCAGCTTTAATCATACAATATATACTTATATTTTAAAAGCAGTAGGTATTTTACTCTTTATCACGCTTATAAGCCACCTTTTGCGTGAACATTTAGATATTATAAATATTGCTCTCATACACATAATCCCTGTTGTTATCATAGCTATACACGGCAATATAAAAGCAACTTTTTTTATAACACTCTTAAGTGTCGTTTTTTTTAACTTTCTATACATTCCGCCTATTTATAGTTTTAAAGTACATAACGAACTATATATATGGAGTTTTATAATTTTTGCAATTGTCGGATGGATTATTACCGTTCAGGCAAAAAATCTCTACACACAAACGAAGCAAAACGAGATGAGAGAGAGCTTGCTAAATATAATTTCTCACGATTTAAGAACGCCGCTCTCGACCATCATCGGAACGACGAATCTCCTCCTCTCAAATAACAATATAGATAAAAATAGTATAAAAAATTTGCTAGAAGATGTAAACTATGCCTCTTTGCGAATGAAGAGATTGATTACAAATATTTTAGACAGCACAAGACTCTCAAGTAAAAGTATAGACCTCAAATTTGACTGGTGCGATTTTGAAGACTTGGTAGGTGTAGCTATAGAAGAGTTTTCAGACAAACAAAAAGATGAACTGCTTGAGATAAAAATTGATGATTTGCCTCTTTATTGGGGTGATAATATTTTACTAAAGCAACTCATTATAAATCTTTTGGACAATGCTTTTAAATACTCTAAAAACAACACGAAAGTAACTTTAAAAATAATATCTTTTGGTGATGGCGTAAAAATAGAAGTGTTCAACCAAAGCAACCATATCGATGAAGCAAAACTAAAAAATATTTTTGATAAATTTTATCGGCTTGAAGACACAAACGACATCTCAGGCAGCGGTATAGGTCTCTCGATTTGCAAAAGTATAGTAGGGCTTCACGGCGGAAGCATAAAAGCAACGGCAGTAAATGAAGGAATCCTCATAGAAGCAAAACTACCTATAGTTAAAAAGGCCGCCCTAATATGAAAAACTACCTTATTCAAATAGTAGAAGATGACCCTTCTGTAAAAAAACTGCTTGAAATTACTTTTAGAGAGTATGAGTTTAATCATATCTCGTGTGAGAGCAAAAAAAACGCGATGATGCTCTTTTTAAGCCACAATCCGGATTTGCTTATTGTTGATCTTGGCTTAAGCGACGGAGACGGCAAAGAGTTTATCAAACAAATTCGTGAAATTTCTAAAATCCCTATAGTCGTTTTAAGTGCTAGACACGATGAAAAGGAGATTATCTTGGCTCTGGATGCAGGAGCAGACGACTACATCACAAAACCGTTTTCAGTAAACGAACTTCTTGCAAGAATTAGAGCAAATCTAAGACGCATTACAAGCGATGCAACCCTGTCTAGTAAAATTGTTTGCGGCGAAATAGAGATAGATCTTGCTTCAAGGAGTATCTTTTTTAAAAAAGAGCAGTTAAAACTTACTCCCATTGAGTATGAACTGCTCAAATATTTTTTACTAAACACAAACAAAACGCTCACACATCAACAGATACTCAAAGAAGTTTGGGGTGTCGGATACCAAAGCGAGATGCAATACCTTAGAACTTATGTCAATACACTAAGAAAGAAGATAGAACAAAACAGCACAAGACCAAACTATATCAAAACAGAATCCGGTATCGGATACAGATTTTGTTGTAACGGCTAAGAGGTTCTCATGCAAACACAAGATATAAAAATAATTTTTATGAGTTTTGTTATCCTCATTGGGGTCGGTGCTTTTTTGTTGATGCTTCCGTTCGCCCATAATGGCGAACTTTCTCTGATTGATGCACTCTTTACAGCTACATCCGCAGTTTGTGTTACCGGACTCATAGTCAAAGACACACCGGTTGATTTTACTAGTTTTGGACATATTGTTATACTTTCTTTGATTCAAATCGGAGGATTGGGTTATATGACGGCAGTTACCTTTTTGGCAATTATACGCCGTAAAAAGCTCGGTTACCGTGACCGTCTTATTCTAAAAGAATCGCTAAACTATCCTGGTATGAGCGGAATTTTTCGCTTTTTAAAAATCGTCTTTGCCAGTATTGTAATTATTGAAATTGTCGGTGCAATCATCTTAACATTGCGTTTTTTAGTAGATATGCCGCTTTATGATGCGATGTGGTTTGGACTTTTTCACTCTGTTTCCGCTTTCAATAATGCCGGATTTTCACTCTTTAGCGACAACATGATGGGTTTTCGCAGTGATTTAGTTATTAATATTACTATTCCGCTGTTGATAATCATCGGCGGATTGGGATATTTGGTACTATTAGAACTATACAACTACCGTAAAAAATCACTTACACGACTATCTACACACACCAAACTTGTTCTGTGGACATCTGCTATTTTAATTCTTCTTAGTATGACTATTATCCTCTCTTTAGAGTGGCACAATCCAAAATCGCTTGGCGCTATGTCCACATGGGAAAAGTTTATCGCGGCTTGGTTTGCGTCTGTAAATTACCGCACCGCAGGATTTAACAGCATTGATTTTTCTACATTCAATGATTCTGATCTCTTTTTTGGAACTATCTTTATGATTGTAGGAGGCAGCCCAGGAGGAACAGCAGGAGGTGTTAAGACTACGGTTTTAGCACTTGCCGTAATTGGCGTTTGGTTTACTCTTCGCGGTCAAAATAACCCGCATATTTTTCATAGAAGTCTAGTTCCATATCAAATCAACAAAGCGTATGCAATTATTTTTGTTGCATCATTTTATATACTGATATCAACGGTTATTTTAAATGAGAGTGAAGAACTTCACTTTGTCAGAACACTATTTGAGACATGCTCGGCATTTGCCACGGTTGGTATATCAACCGGTAACGGTGGAGTGCTAAGTTACAGCGCACTATTTAGCGACTTAGGAAAATTTAATATCATCCTGCTTATGCTTATGGGTAGGATAGGTGTTTTTGCATTTACTATCGTTATAGTAGGCAAAGCGGTACAAACAAGAATAAAATATGCAGAAGGAAAGGTAATCATATGACATATGTAGTTATAGGACTTGGAAAATTCGGATACCATGTGGCAAAAGGGCTCTCACAACAGGGAGAGAATGTTATTGCTATTGATAATGACGAGGAAAAGATAAAAGACATCAGTGAGTTTGTTCAAGATGCCATAGCACTTGATTCATCAGATCCAAAAGCTCTTCGTGAAGCAGGGATTGTAGATGCGGAGGTTGCTATTGTTAGCATAGGAGAAAATCTTGAAGCAAGCATCTTAACGGTTATGGCACTAAAAGAACTGGGAATTGCAACGGTTATAGCAAAAGCCATAACACAGGTGCACGGGCAGATTCTCTCAAAACTGGGTGCAGCAAAAGTAATTTATCCTGAGATGGAATCTGCAAAAAAACTTGTGAAAAAGATTGTTAAGAATATCCACTACGAAACTATCGACCTCTCCATCACTATGAAACTGGCAAAAATGACCGTTCCTTCATTTTGGGTAGGAACTTCCATCCTCTCGCCTATATTTAAAGATGAGTTTGATGTAAAACCAATAGCATACAAACATCAGGGTGAGTGGCATACATCATTTGAAAATAACGATATTCTTGAAGCAGGAGATATACTTGTTGTTCTTGGCAACAGCAATACCATCGAAGCGTTAAGCAAGAAAATATAATTCTATTTTTTGGCTAAAAATCTCTGCAAAATTATCATAGCAGAAATTGAGTCGATACGCCCATCGCGTATCTGCTTTATCTCTCCTCGCATTATACTCTCTGCTTCTATGGATGAATTACTCTCATCCTCATAAAAAATTTTACCCTTAAAATCAACAAGATTCATAAAGTGCGCAATGCGGCGTCTCATCTCATCCTCTGAACTTCCACCCATCGGTATGCCGACTACGACTGCATCAACTTCCCATTCATCAAGCACTTTTTTGACATCTCTTGCGGCTTGATCTCTGTTTTTTCTCTGCACTGCTGAGAGTGGCGTTACTATATCTTTATGTGCACTGTACGCTAAACCTACCCTCTTAAGTCCTAAATCAATCGCAATGTATTTCACTTTTTCTATTTTCCCAAACAAAAAGAGCCGAACATCTTCTCAAGCATCTCATCATTCTCAAAAGGTCTTGTAATAGATGCTATCTCTTTTATAGCTTCCAATAAAGAGAACGAAAATATCTCCAATTCTTGATATTTCAACGGTTCAAACGCCTCATCGATACATCTAAGCGCATTTTCTACTGCGCCGATTTGTCTTTGCGAAATAAGCATTATCTCATCTGAGGCATTACTGCCGTTCATAATCTCTTCAAGTTTTAAAACAAGAGCATCTACACTGCCCCTTACATTTAGCTCTATATCAAAAACTATCTCATTGTTAAAAAATTTTTGCTCTAAATCTATTTTATTTTTAACATATACCTTATGCTTGTCTTTCGCAGAACTAAGCAGGTCTAAAATCTTGTTATCTTCTTCATCTGCTTCTCTGGAGCTATCAAAGATAGCAACAACTATATCACTATCCTCTATCGCACCCAAACTTCTCTCTATTCCTATTCTCTCTATTGCATCATTTGCTTCTCTAATTCCTGCGGTATCTACGATGCGAACAAGATGCGTGCCGATACGAAGCTGTTCTTCTATTGTATCTCGCGTAGTACCTGCTATATCGCTAACAATCGCACGGTTATATTTGAGCATAGCATTTAAAAGTGAACTTTTACCGACATTTGGTTTACCTACAATAGCAACTTTAAATCCCCGTATAAGACCTTCCCTTGATCTGCTTGCCAAAAGAGTTGAAGCTAGAGATTTTTTAAGTTCTTGAAGTTTTGCCTCTATCTGCATAACCAAATCTTGCGGCAGATCCTCTTCAGCATAATCTATAGCTACTTCAGAATAAGCCAGTATATGAATAATTTCATCACGAATATTTTCAATATACTCCCTTAGCGCTCCCTTCATTTGAGCGGAGAGTATCTTCATTGCATCTTGGCTTTTTGCCTCAATCAAAGAGGCGATTGCTTCTGCTTGCGTTAAATCAATTCTGCCGTTAAAAAAGGCTCTTTTACTAAATTCACCCGCTTGGGCAACTCGTGCACCATGAGAAATAGTTGCCCTTAAAATCGATTGTGCTACTACAAAACCGCCATGGCACTGTATTTCTATGACATCCTCTGCAGTAAAAGAGTGCGGAGCTTTAAAATAAATAACTATTGCCTCATCTATAAGCTCATTATTAAAATCGTATATATTTGTTAAAGTTGCATATCTCGGAGAAAAATCTTGCTTGCAGGTAATTTTTTTTGCAATACTCAAAGCTCTATCGCCGCTAATTCTGATTATGGCGATGGAACCTATGCCATTAGCAGTTGCAACGGCACTTATAGTATCGTTATTCATTATGTTTAATTGTGATAATCATTTATAATGATAAATTTAAGCCCATCACGAGTTGAACGAATAGCTACATATTTATCTGGATATCTCTCTCTTAATTCTTTAAGGGCAATCTGAACCAAAACACCATCAAGTATCTTTGTCTGTGCTCTTCCGTCTCTATCAACATTTTCATAAACAGTTGTAAGATATCTCGAAATCGATTCTTCTTGGTTCTTTAAAAATTCTGCGATTTCCAAGCGAAGCTGTAGCTGATATTTCGTGTTTATCCAATTAAATATCATATATGAAAGTGCTTTATATCTATACCCCTCTTTACCTATAAGAAGCGCAGCATCTTCACCCTTAAACTCCATAAGAAGTGTTTTATCATCATATGCGCTTACTTCTATTTTATCAATTTTAAAACATATGTGTGAAAAAAGTTCATTTATCTCTTTCTCTATTGTTTTTGCAACTTCAAAAGCACTTACGCCGCCATCAACTACCTCATCCTTCTGTTCTTTTGCTTCATCCTCTTCATAATCGGCAGTAAAATTTATGCCTGCCATATCATAATCTTCATCATCTTGCGTACTGACGAATGTTTGAGGCATTATAGTATCATTTATTACATAAGGCTCTGATTTTTTTGCAACAGCTCTTTTTTTAAACTCTTCTTGTTTTGGTCTTTCTTGCTTATATTCTCTCTTGCTCTCGGTCTGAGGCTCTTTTTTACTCTCGACTTGAGGCTCTTTTTTACTCTCGACTTGAGGCTCTTTTTTACTCTCGACTTGAGACTCTTTTTGTTTTTTTGCCGCAACTATAATTGCATTTTTTTTAAAAAAACCTAAAAAGCCACTGCTTGGAACTTGAATAACTTCAACAACCAATTCGGAGACAGAACACGCTAAAGCAGCAGCTGCATCTTTGTATGCCTGCTCTAGCGTTAGCGACTCAATTCTAATCATTTTTTTTCTCCGCATGCTTATGAGCAGCTATCTCTGAATCTTTTGCATTTTTAAATTGCTGATTTACAATAAACTGCTGAGCGATTGAGAACATATTGTTTACAAACCAGTAAAGCACAAGACCCGCTGGGAAAGTTATAAAGAAAAATGTAAAAATCACAGGCAGATATTTAAACACCTTTTCTTGAATAGGATCAGTAAAATTGCTTGGAGTCATTCTCTGCTGATAGTACATAGATGCGCCCATTAAAATTGGAAGAATTAGCGTAGAGTCCATTCTTGAGAGGTCATCTACCCAAAGCATCCACTCTGCACCTTGAAGTTCCACGGCATTTAGTAAAACTCTGTATATTGCAAAAAAGACAGGAATCTGTAAAACCATAGGCAGACATCCGCCAAGCGGGTTTGCACCGTGTTTTTTGTACATATCCATCATCGCAGCATTGAGTCTTTGTGGGTCACCCTTGTATTTTGCCTGAAGAGTTTTTATATGAGGAGACAACTCTTTCATCTTCTGCATAGACATCATACCCTTGTGCGTTAAAGGATACAAAATAACTCTAATTATAAGCGTAAGCGCTATAATAGACCATCCCCAATTGCCAAAAATACCATAAAGCCATGATAAAAGTTGAAATAGAGGCTTAGAAGCAAAAGTAAACCAACCGTATTCAATTGCGTTTGTTAAAACAGGATTGATACTGTGTAAAGTTTTATACTCTTTTTGCCCTACATAACCGCCAAATTTAATATTTTGAGTCGCTTCAAAATATGCAACGGGATTACTTTTTGTATCTCTATCAATTACAATAGTTGTGTCTTTTGTAAACCCATACATAATAGTTGCCGAGTATTGGTCAAAAGCAGAAATAAGCTCGACTCCGCTAAATGTTTTTCGCCCGTCTGCGCTTCCGTCCTCAACAATTGTAATAAGCTCATTATCAGTATATACCATCGCACCCGAAACGGTCATCATCTGTTCCGTTATCTGAGGTCTTTGTCCTAAATAGACAAAATACTTTTTATCCTCCGACAAAGAGATAGCAGCGTCATAGTGCCCGTCTGCATAAAATGTTATCTCTTTTGTTACGGTTAGCAAAGAGAGCTTTTGCGTTAATGTGACTTTTTGAGATGGCTTCTCATCTAAATTTACCTCTGAAATATCAACGGTATATGGAGTTTTTGCTGCTTCATCGTTGAGGCTTACATCTGCAAAGCGTATAAAGAGAGGTTTTGGGCCGGCTTCTGGAATAAGTTGTGCATGTTTGTCATCTTTGTCATTGTACTTATCTTGAAGCAATTCTTTAGAAATAATTCTGCCTAGCGTATCCATTTTGAGGACGAACTTGGCATTTGATACTTTTAGCAAAGTCGTTGCATCTGCGGAAATGCTCTGAGATGGCACTACTTCATGACCAACACTGGCATCAAGCGGCTTGTCACTCTTTGCAAGAGTACTATTTTCTTGCTTTTGAACTTGTTCTATACTTTTGGTAGTCTCCGGTTGTTCCGGTGGAAAAATAGCCGTATAGGCTGCAAAAAATGAAATTGACAACAGTATGGCTACTATTAGTCTTTGATTCGGTGTCATTTTATCAAACACGATTTACCCTTAAAAGAAAAATTTTTTATAATATAAAAATGGTTTTTTTTATTTGGAACCAGCCAATATTTAATAGCATCAATGCCCATTTTAGTGGGCTTTAAAGATAGTTTATCAAGTAACGGATACTCTATACCGCCTTCAAAAAATTGATTGCAACGCAGTATTCTAGTAAAAGTGTGGTAAAAAGCACTTGAAATTGAATTATTTTCGAAGTAAATTTTTGCATATTCGCTACAAGATGGGTAATATCTGCAACTTCCAAAGCTAAGCATAGAAAAAAATCTTTGATATAGTCTTAACAACTCAAGTAAAAATTTTCTAAACATCAGACTCTTTTTTAATTGCCCTTAACTGCTTAAGCACTCTTTCAAAATCTTTCTTTAGCAATTGGTACGATTGTTCATGTGTTGATTGTTTGGCAACAAATATATATGTGCCTTCTTTTAGTAAAAAGGAGTATTCCAGAAACAGAGCTCTTAATCTTCTTTTGGCTCTGTTTCTCTTTACGGCATTACCTATTTTTTTGGTTGCCGTAAAACCCACTTTTGAACTATTTTCTGCGGGCAAAAAGAAAAGCACGACACTATCAGAATGTGCATTTTTTGCTTTTCTATATATGTACTGAAATTCGCGATGCTCCTTTAGTACATAAAAATTATTTAAACTGACAATTTTTTACGACCTTTTGCACGGCGGCGATTAATTACATTACGACCGTTTTTTGTTGCCATTCTAGCTCTAAAGCCATGAGTTCTCTTTCTTGGCGTATTATGAGGCTGGTATGTTCTTTTCATGACATATCCTTCTTTAAAATTAAGTCCGAAATTGTATAAGAAAGTTACTTAAAGTGTGGTTAAGTTTTCTATTCCTTCTTTTTAATTTTTAAAGCTGAGTTATATCTACCTCAATTTCACCCTCTTTTACATCAAATGTAACTACACTACCCTCTTCAATTTTGCCCTCTAAGATAAGTTCTGCAAGTCTGTCTTCTACAATCTCATAAAGTGCTCTCTTAAGCGGTCTAGCTCCATAAACAGGATCAAATCCAACCTCGGCAATATACTCTTTTGCAAGATTGCTCAATTTAAGGGTTATACCTCTTTGTTCAACTTTTTTTGCAATTTCGCCAAAGAAAATATCTACAATTCCCTCTATCTGCTCTAGCCCAAGCGGATTAAATATAACTACATCATCAAGGCGATTTAAAAACTCGGGTTTAAAATAGTTTTTAAGCTCTCCCATCACTAACTCTTGAAGTTTATCGGAATTAGGATTGTTTATAATCTTATCGCTTGCTATATTTGAAGTAAGGATTATAATAGTATTTGTAAAATCAACCGTTACTCCTTTATTATCGGTAAGTCTTCCGTCATCTAGCACTTGAAGAAGTACATTAAAGACATCCGGATGAGCCTTTTCAACCTCATCAAAAAGTATAACGCTATATGGTTTTCTTCTAACTGCTTCAGTTAGCTGTCCACCCTCTTCATATCCGACATACCCAGGAGCTGCACCGACTAATCTTGAGACGGAATGCTTCTCCATATATTCACTCATATCAATTCTCACCATAGCTTCGGCGCTATCAAATAAGAACTTAGCCAAAGTCTTTGCCGTTTGTGTTTTACCGACTCCCGTAGGACCTAAAAACAAAAAGCTGCCAATTGGCGAAGTAGCATCCGAGAGCCCTGCTTTATTTCTCTTAATGGCTCTGGCAACCGCATGAGTAGCCCTGTTCTGACCTACAACTTCCTTGTTTAATTCATCTTCTACATTTAGTATCTTATCTTTATCAGCTTGAAGCATTTTCTTAACAGGAATACCGGTCCATCTTGAAATAATTGAAGCTATAGCTTCCTCATCAACGCTATTTTTTAAAAGCGTCCCCTCTTTTTTCATTTTGTCCCAATTTTGCGTTATCTCTTCTTCTTTAGCTATTAATGCCGGTATTTGCCCGTATTCTATCTCTGCAGCCTTGTTAAACTCGGCATTGCTCTTTGCCAAAGAAGCCTCTCTTCTTTTTGTTTCTATCTCATTTTTTATGTTTGATATCTTACCAAACACCTCTTTTTCATAGGCAAACTGAGCTTCCAGACTTCTTACTTTCTCTTCTATATCGGCTAGCTCTTTTACTATCTCTTCGAGTCGTTTCGTATTTGCTGCCGACTCTTCCATCTTAAGAGCTTCTTGTTCGACTCTAAGCTCTGAGCGTTTAATTTTGGCGCTGCTTAGAGCATGGGGCTCAGACTCAATCTGCATTTTTAATTCTGCCGCCGCTTCATCAATCAAGTCGATTGCCTTATCCGGTAAAAATCTATCCGCTATATATCTATCTGATAGTTTTGCCGCTGCAACTAAAGCGCTATCCGTGATAGTAACATTATGATGAGTTTCTAACCTCTCTTTTATCCCTCTTAATATTTGTAAAGATTGATTTACACTAGGCTCATCAACGCTAATTGGCAAGAAGCGTCTTTGAAGCGCCATATCTTTTTCAAAATATTTTCTATACTCTTTAAGCGTTGTCGCTCCGATTGTATGAAGCTCTCCGCGCGCAAGAGCAGGTTTTAGTATATTTGCCGCATCCATGCTCCCCTCGCTAGCTCCTGCTCCTACAATCGTGTGAATCTCATCTATAAATAGTATGATATTACCGCTTTTTTTCACTTCATCTATCACGGTTTTTAACCTATCTTCAAACTCGCCTCTATATTTCGCCCCTGCAATAAGCGCACTCATATCAAGTGCAATAACCTTTTTATTTTGAAGAGATGTAGGCACTTTGCCATCGCTAATTCTTTGTGCCAGTCCCTCAACCAAAGCTGTTTTACCGACTCCCGGTTCACCAAGTAGCATTGGGTTATTTTTAGTTTTGCGTATAAGGATTTGCATCATTCTAGTTATCTCTTCATCACGCCCGATAACAGGAGAGAGCTTACCCTCTTTTGCTTCCATCGTTAAATCAACGCCATATTTTGTAAGTGCTTCTAGATTTTCATCTGCACTTTGAGAGCCTATTTTTGCACCACCGCGACTCTTTTCTAAATTTTTTGTAAGCTCACCGATATCTATATATTTTTTAAGCGTACCAAAAAAAGGCTCATTCTTTAAGTTTGCAAGTATGTATGTATCTACCGCCAAATAGGAGTCTGAGTTTTTTGTCATTAATCCTATGCCGTTTTCAAGAGTGCTTACAAAGTTTCTCGACAGCCTTATATTCTCTTTTGTAACAGATGAAGATTTCGGCAGTTTTTCGCTTTGGCTCTTTACATCCAGCTCCACAGCCGCTTTATCTATATTCATTTTATTAAACATCTGATTTAAAACAGAATTAGAGTTTGTAAGCAGCGCCCACAAGAAATGCAGAGGTTCAACCTCTTGATTTTTATTGTACAGTGCAAGAGATATTGACGACTCCACTGCCTCAGTCATATTGTTAGTTAATTTTTCAAAAATATTTTGCATAATTTAATCCTTTTTTTATATTTTTAAACGATGTCGGAAGTAATTCCGCCATCTACGCTTACGCCGCTATGGCGACTAAAGCACACAAAAGCTCTCGACTTTTGCGTATGATATTTTTAAACGATGCCAGAAGTAATTCCTTAATCATTAAAATTATAGCAAGTTGAGTGTATTATTGTCAAGTGTATTTAGTCTGTATGTATTATATTGGTTTTTAAATTGATTTACACTACAATTCCAAAAACTTTTTTTCTATATACCTTTTTAACATGCTCTCGTTTCCGCTTACTCCTCCGCTATGAACATAAAGTATCTCTTCATCCGTTTGCTCAAGCAATGATATCCACATGCTTGGAGCATAAAGAAGGTCAAACTCTATTCCGCAAGAGAGTAGTTTTTTATAGATTGCTAAAAATTCCTTATAAGGTTTTGCAAAGTGGTACTTTTTTTTAGGCTCCAATATAATTAAATTTTTCGGTACATCACTAAACGCACTCATCTGCTCTTTTAAATATATGATATCGCCGACACACGGAGTTGTATATATCTTATACTCAGGAAGCATTTTTGCCAAAAAAAGCGCGGTTGTTCCAGTAGCCGAAGGAGTCGCTAATGCTTTTAGACCTAGAGATGATTCTCTTATCTCTTTTGCCAACACTTCTAAGCCAAGAATAGCCTCAGGCACAGCCCCGCCTTGGTCTATTATAAACTTTCTCTCATCCAAATTAAACCTAAGTGCTGCTATAAAATCTCTGTAATGTTCATTTTCTATCTCTATATGTATCATTCCGAGTTTTTTTGCTTCAAAATAGTTACCGCAGTTTTCGTTTTTGAGTGTTTGAGAGAGGGGTTTTGTGTAGTAGATAAATTTCCAATTTTTTTCTCTGCACATGGCGGCAATTGCGAGCATCGCATTTGACTGTGTTCCGCCATAGGAGATAATTTCGTCAAAGGAGTTGGAGGGCATTGTTAGGAGTTTGTAGAGTTTTCTAAATTTATTTCCGGCTAAAGCAGGATGAACCAGATCATCTCTTTTTACATAAAATGTTCTTCCGTCTATTTCTATTGTAGAGGTTTGAGACGGAAGTGCTAGATGCATTACTGCTTGATTACTGCTTTTTTCTCTAATTCTTGCATTTTACCCATCATAACGGTTTTTGCTTTTTCCATCTTAAGTCTTTGCTCTATTACACTTTTTACTTCAGCAAAACTTCTTGTTGACTTTTGCTTTGTATCTTCAACATATATAACATGGTATCCGAATTGAGTTTTTACAGGTTCTGTAGTTATGTCGCCTTTTTTCATCGAAAATGCTTTATTGCTAAATTCAGCTACCATCTGCTCTTTTGTAAAATAACCTAAATTTCCACCCTCTGCAGCACTTGCGCAAGTTGACTTCTCTTTTGCAATCTCTGCAAATTTATTTTTAAGAGTGTCTCCTTTTAAAGGCTTAAGTTTTGAGATAGCATCTTTTGCAGCAGCTTCATCGGCTACTAAAATATGTCTTGCGTTAACCGTTGCATCCTCAACAAACTCTTCCTTATTTGCGTCATAGTAGTCTTTTAGCTCTTTTTCTGAGATTTTAATTTTATCGACTTCTCTTTTTTGCCAAACTTGAATAGCTACTTCTTTTTGGATTCTATGAGTTACTTCTTCATATCTTTTTTTAAACTCATCAGACTCTAAAACTCCGTTCTTTTTTGCATCGTCAAACACTAACTCTCGCGCAACCAGCTGCTCTAAGACCTGCTTTCTAAATTCACCTTGCTTTTCTGCAGGTATCTGACTCGCTCTACCCTGTGTTGCTACCATAAGCTCTTTTTCAACATCTTGCTTTGTTATCGGAGTACCGTTTACCGTTACAAGCGTCTGTGCACTAGAAATTACCGAAAAAACCGCCAATGTCGTTGCCATCTTTACTACTATTTTCATCCATATCCTTCTAAAGGGTTTGCCTTTATTTAATTATTACAATTTTAGTTAATTTATATAAATGATTATTAAACAACCTCTTTTTGTATATAATTTCACCATGAAAAAAGCTACAAAAAAAGAGATAGAAGAGTTAAAAGCTCTGTTTATTGAGAGATACGACGATGCGACTACGGAGTTAAACTATAAAAACGCATATGAGCTGCTCATAGCAGTTATACTATCGGCGCAGTGTACCGACAAACGAGTAAATCTCATTACTCCTGCACTATTTGAAAAATACCCGACGCCAAAAGCGCTCTCAAAAGCACATATAGAAGATGTAAAAGAGATTATTAAAAGTTGTTCGTTTTTTAACAATAAAGCAAAAAATATAATCGAAATGGCAAAAAAAGTCGTAGAGCTTTATAATGGAGAGATTCCGCTTAATGAAAAAGATTTAATGACACTTGAGGGAGTTGGACAAAAAACTGCAAATGTCGTGATGATAGAATACACCGGAGCAAACTTGATGGCGGTAGATACTCATGTCTTTCGAGTTTCTCACAGGCTAGGTCTTAGCAGTGATAAAACTGCTATAAAAACGGAAGCAACATTAGCTAAAATTTTTAAAACAAATCTCCATTCCCTTCATCAGGGAATGGTTTTATTTGGCCGCTATGTCTGCAAAGCAAAAAATCCAAAATGCGATGAGTGTTTTGCAACTGCTTATTGCAAAACAAAAGAGAGTTTTAAAGTTTGAACTTCCTTATAGGCAAAACTGGATTGATATTTGCTTTGAAGAGCGTATGATAAAATATATATTTATTATCTCGGCATTTTTGTTATTTTCCGGATGTATGAACAAGCACGGTATTTCGGCAAAATACTACAGTGAATGCGAAGAGTATTACGATATGCAGGGGTACTACCATAAAAAATGCGGGGATGATGATATCATCACCTATGAAGAACTTGGCAAAAAAACAAAAGAAGTTCTAAATAGTATGATAAGTCCGGAATTCAAAGAAGAAAAACCGCAAGGCCCCGTTTGGTAATTTTACTTTAAGGCTATAAATGTGGCAAAATTTGCCCATCTAAAAACTACTTCACAATGTGAAAATCCGCAATTTTTTGCCATTTTTATATTCTCTTCTTCGCTATAAGGAACTAAAACATTCTCTAGTGCTTCTCTTTTTTGCACTATCTCATATTCTGAGTATCCCTGCTCTTTTTTAAAGTCATAATAACACTCTATAAGCTCTTTGTTAAGTTTTGAATGATGACTTATAACTTTTTCGCTAAAGATAAATATGCCATCTTTTTTGAGAGAAGATGCTACTTTTTTCACAAGTTCCTCTCGTATAAGAGGGCGGACAAACTGAAGTGTATAATTACTTATAAAAAGATCCGCTTGACTATAATCATACTCCAAAATATCGGCATTTTTCAACTCTATCTCTACACCGAAAGCTTCACATTTTTTTCTGGCTCTCTCCAGCATAGCCTCAGAGTTATCGAGTCCTATAAGGGTGGCACTTTTTTTTATTTTTTTGCTAAGTGCAATAAGAAGCGTTGCGGTTGAGCAGCCTAAATCATAGACAACTCCACCATCTTGTAGCTGTTTGAGTGCAAAAAAAAGCGTGAGCTTTTGCGACTCTTTGTAAAAAGGAACACTCCTCTCTAACATATCATCAAAAACTGCCGCAACCTCTTCGTCAAACTCAAACTGTTTTTTTATAGGCTTTGTAAAAACTTTATCATCCATTGAATAAGGTTAATTTCTACCGATAGCATTTAAATCAGAAAAAGCTTCTTCAACTCTTTTAACAAGAGTTTTTTGCCCTTCTCTTAGCCATTTTCTAGGGTCATAATAGTTTTTATTCGGTTTGTCTTCGCCTTGAGGGTTTCCGATTTGCCCTTGCAAATAGTCTCTGTTTTTCTCGTAATAATCTTTGACGCCTACCCATGTAGCCCATTGAGTATCGGTATCGATATTCATCTTTATAACGCCGTAGTTAATCGCTTCGCGAATCTCTTCAAGAGTTGAACCGGAACCGCCATGAAAAACAAAATTAAGAGGTTTAGAGGCAGTATGAAACTTCTCCTGCACATATTTTTGTGAATTATCTAAAATTTTTGGAGCAAGAACTACATTGCCCGGTTTGTAAACACCGTGAACATTGCCAAAAGACGCCGCTATGGTAAAGTTAGGGGATATGGCTATTAACTCTTTATACGCATAAGCCACATCTTCTGGTTGTGTATATAAAAGAGCATTGTCAACACTTGAGTTGTCAACACCGTCTTCTTCTCCGCCCGTAACTCCGAGTTCTATCTCAAGATGCATACCTATCTTGCTCATTCTTGAGAGGTATTTTTTAGAAATCTCTATATTTTCTTCCAAAGTCTCTTCGGACAAGTCCAGCATATGGGATGAGTACAGAGGTTTGCCGTGTGTTTTATAGTGCTCTTGGGAAGCATCAAGAAGAGCATCTATCCATGGAAGCAGTTTTTTTGCTGCATGGTCCGTATGAAGTATAACAGGTATGCCATAAGCTTCTGCCATCAAATGAACATGCATTGCCCCGCTTATCGCTCCTGCGACAGCTGCCTTCTCGCCTTCATTATTTAAACCTTTTCCTGCAAAATATGCAGCTCCGCCGTTGCTAAACTGTATAATTACGGGAGAATTAACTTTTGCAGCAGCCTCCAATACACCGTTTATGGAATCAGTACCTACGACATTAATAGCAGGAATAGCAAAAGCATTATCTTTTGCATACTGATAAACTTTTTGCACATCATCCCCAAATAAAACACCGGCTTTTACAATATCTAATACACCCATTTAATACTCTTTAATAAATTTTTTAGAATTATAGTATAAAATCACTTTTAAAAAAACTATAATATGCTAGAATAACACAAAAAGTTTAGGATTTTAAATGCGACTTAGCGTTGATGAATATTGCAAACAATTTAAAATGTCTAAAGAGATGCTTAGTTCAAAAATAAGAGCAAAAAAAATAGACTATATTGTAGAAAACGATACCGTCTATATAATCGTAACACCGCCTATGGCGACTAAACAAGAAATCATCAACACACCGCTTGAGCAAAAGAACATACAAAAGCAGTCTGTTTTACCTCAAAAATCCAAAATAACGGTCGCAACACTACTATCTTTATATCAAAAAGAGAACAGCTTTTTAAAAAACAAGATTGAGTTTTTGGAGGCTAAAATTGACAAACTCATTGATGACAAAGAGCAACTTTTGCGTCAAGAGAAAGACAAAATAGAAGAGATTTATACTACAAAAGATGAACAGCTTAAAAATATTTTAGAACTTGTACATAAAAATATCAAACTTCAAAAAGAGCAGCTAGAAGCGCAAAAAGTAGAAAATTTCAGTTATAAAAACGAAGCAGAAGTCTTAGAAGACTCAGAAATGGTGGAGCTAAAAGAGTATTTAAAGTCGCTAAACCTAAGGTCTGCACAAAGAAAAACCATTAAAAAAAGATTTTTAGATATTTATGATAGTGACATTAGAATCATCCAGCAAAACGGAAGGCTATATCTTAATCTTTTAAAATACGACTATAGTGATTTGCTTGCTTGCTAAACAGATAAAAACAAAAAATATCGCTGCTTCGCTAGATAAAATTATCAAAGAAAACAGTCTTAAAAGCGCTACGCTGAGCTTTGATATAGATAATATCGATACCTATATAAAAACAGTATCTAATGATGAGTTTATCCTATACAACGAAGATATCAAAGACTATTATTCCAATCGCCAAAAGATGGTAGATGAGCATATTGAACTAAAGCAAGTCTATACCATAACCGCCAGAGACGATAAAACAAGTGATTTAGTACTTAAATATACAATTGATTTTTCGCAGGAAAATACACATCCAAGCATAATCATCTCTCCTCAATCGCAAATTCCATACACTAGGTATCAACCAAAAGAGATTTATGCTCTTCTCATACAAGAACTCAATAAGATTAAAGCAAAAAACAAAATATTAGTCAAAATTTTTGATGAAGAGATGAGAGAAAAAATAAAATTATTTGTCAAATACCTTTATCACGGTAAATTTAGCAAAAATATAAAAATTCCTCTTTTTGACGGCATAGACCCTGAAAATGGTCAAAGCGGCAGGCTTATAATTCATTTTTTACAAAAACAAGACAAGCAACAATTTATAGAAGTTGATAACGATGAAATTCTTGTAGAGTATATCAAACCGATTCACGGCAAAAAAGGTTTTAATGCGTTCGGCGAAATCATAGACAGCAACTTTTCAATAACAAAACATGACCTAGAGTGCAAAGTTGACAAAAATTCTATTGAGGTTATAGAAGAAGATAAAAGAAAACTCTACAAAAGTAAACTTAAAGGTTATGTGCATCTTGATAAAGAGAATTTTTATGTTGACAATAAAATAAAAATGGCTCAGCTATCACGCGTTCAGGATAAAGTGGTAAAGGATGAAGCAAACAACATAGAGGTCATTATTTCTCAAAATGACACAAACCTAGACAGTGTAGGAGAGGGTGTTGAACTTATCTCTGAAACCATACATATCAACGGACATGTCGGCGCAAAAGCAATTCTTAGAGCAGTCAATCTTACAATAGACGGCGCAACCCATCAGGATTCATATCAAGAGGCTAAATTTGCAGCCATCAATAGGCACAAAGGCAAACTAAGATGTCATAATGCCAAAATAAATCTTCTTGAAGGAGGAGAAGTTCACGCTACAAATGTCGAGATAAAAGACTCATTAGGCGGGACGATCTATGCAGAAAATGTAACAATTGATAGAGTAAAAAACAATTTAAAAGTTTTTGCTTCATCTTCAATAGTCATAAAAAATGTAAGCGGTGAAAATAATATCTTTAAAATCAACTATAAAGACATTCCTACGCTCGTAAGCAAATACAACTATATACAAAGAGATTTGGAAGATTTACGATACAAACTTGAGGGAGCAAAAAAACACTCACTCTCACAGGTTCCTATTTTAACAAACCAAATAAATGAAACAAAAGCAAGGCTGATCAAAATCGCAAATAGCGCAAAAGAGGCAAAAATTACCATACATGATAAGTTTCACGGCATAAACACTATCTCTTTTGTGCTAGACAATAACGAAGAGCTTATTTATAAAACAGACGAAAAAGATTATGAACCGTTTTATCTTGTAGAATCCGACAACTACATTACACTCCATCCTACGAACAAAAAAATAGCTATAGAATCTAAATAGCAACTATTTTACACATCTTTCCTATCCTTTTAAACTAATAATTAAAACTTAATAAAAAATACTTTTTACTCTTTTTTTATTATATTTTCATATCTATAAAATACGATATTCCGTATATTTTATAATTTAAAAATTATATATTAATGTTTTTAAGATATAAAATATACTTAAATACATATTTAATATATATTTTTAAGTATATTTATATGATTTAAATGTATATTTAAGTATATAATCCGTATAATAACCACTATGCAAATAGATGATCTCTTTAATATACTTCATAACTCGATAGAGTCTCAAAACAACGGGAAGAAAATATCTCTAAAGGATATGGCTACTTCACTAGGGATATCTATGCGTACCTATCAAGACTGGAAGCTAGGTCGTGCAAAGCCGCAAGCAGCGGTAATTGTTATGAAAATGCTCGGGCAGTTGGAAGATGAAGAGATCATTAGAGCTGTAAGAAAAATAAACAAACTAGAGGATTAGGTTTATGGGCACACTTACCAAACAAGAAAGAGACGGTTTAGAAGATGTTTTTTTATCGATACATGCAAATAAAAACAGATATAAAAGAATAAAAGAATTATCGCCTTTAGTTATAACGCACCAAATAAGCATTATTGTTGCAAAACTACTAAAGCGTGCAAATTTTGGACTAAAAAAGAGTAAAAACTACCATTTTTTAGCATATTTTCATAAAAAGAAGAAATTTTTAAGCAAATAAACTATAAAGTGTCTATAGCTGAATTACTTCACTGCAAAATTGTATTTGTTAGTTTTAGTAGTTTCGGAAAATCTTTATAAATTCAAGGGT
Source organism: Campylobacterota bacterium (assembly GCA_030837195.1). Lineage (GTDB taxonomy): Bacteria > Campylobacterota > Campylobacteria > Campylobacterales > Sulfurimonadaceae > Sulfurimonas. The sequence goes on along the minus strand of JAUPKZ010000004.1, from coordinate 15,371 downwards.
AGATTTATGAATAAAGCTCAATTCGTTGAACTGGTACAAGCAAGTGGCAATTATAAAACTAAAGTAGAAGCTGAGGCTGCAATCAAGGCTTTTACTGCAGCTGTAACTGCAGCTCTAGTAAAGAAAGATAGTGTTTCTTTAGTTGGTTTTGGTAGCTTTGAAGCAGCAATGCAAAAAGGCAAAAGCGGTAAAGTTCCTGGAACTAGTAAAACTTACACTACAAAAGATAAGATGGTTCCTAAATTTAAAGCTGGAAAAGGTCTTAAAGACCGTGTTTTAGCTGGAAAGTAACTCCTCTTCCTCTTTATATTTATTTTGCCGTGTATTTACGGCAAAATAAAATAATATTTTATATTACATGTTTAACTTCCTGCCTTAAGATTTTCTATTACCAAAAAATAGGTACAATTACCAAAAATTTAAATATCGGAGAAAAAAATGAAAAAAATCATTCTTTTTATGTTGCTATTGCTATCTTTAACGCTAAGTGCGGAGGAAAAATCTACTCGTGTAATTCTTGAAACGACACAAGGAAATATAGAATTAAACCTATTTCCGGAAGTGGCTCCTCTAGCAGTTGAGAACTTTACGACTCATGTAAAAAACGGCTACTATAACGGTCTTGTATTTCACCGTATTATAAAAAATTTTATGATCCAAGGCGGAGACCCTACGGGTAGCGGTAGAGGCGGAGAGAGCATCTGGAAAAAAGAGTTTAAAGACGAATTTACAGATAAAGTCTTTGATCGTGCAGGTATTCTTGCTATGGCAAACAGGGGTTCACATACAAACGGTAGCCAATTTTTCATAACTACCGCTCCTGCTCCATGGCTAAACGGCAGACATACCATTTTTGGCCAAGTTAGCGCCGAGTCTCTAAGTATAATCAAAAAACTAGAAAGCGTGCCGACATCAGGGCAAAGAGGCGGTGACAGACCTCTAGAGGAACAAAAAATCATAAAAGCTTATATAAAGTAGCAATATATATAAAACCTTATAAATACTAATTACTTTATAAAGAATATTTTTATATAATCTTACCGACATAATTAAAAGCACCTCTGTAGTAGGTGAGCAAAGGTACTTTATGGAAATTCAAACGGTAAGCAAACTTCAAAAAGAGGCTCTTAAAGAGAGTGCAACCGATTTTGCAAGATTTGGATTGGCTCTATTTTTTCTTATTGGAGTCTTAACATACAGTTTTTTAACCAACGGCGGCATATCCAATAGTATGTTTTTAGCAGTTGCTGCACTTTTTGGTGCATATATGGCTATGAACATCGGGGCAAACGATGTTGCCAACAATGTCGGTCCAGCTGTTGGCTCAAAAGCCCTTACCCTTACCACCGCTATTATAATAGCTGCTATTTTTGAGGCAAGCGGAGCGCTTATTGCGGGTGGTGAAGTTGTCAAAACCATTAAAGACGGCATCATAGAAATATCGGCTTTTAGCGGACATGCAGACACTTTCATATGGGCAATGATGGCGGCACTTTTAGCAGCTGCACTATGGTTAAACCTTGCAACGATGATGCAAGCCCCGGTTTCTACCACTCACTCTATAGTCGGAGGTGTTATGGGTGCCGGTATTGCTGCTGCAGGCTTTAGTGTCGTAAACTGGGGAACAATGGGAGGCATCGTTGCTTCTTGGGTAATTTCTCCGCTATTAGGTGGAATAATAGCAGCAATATTTCTCTACTCCATCAAAAAAACTATCTTATTTAAAACAAATAAGATAGAAGCGGCAGAAAAGTATGTACCGATTTTTGTTGCAATAATGTCTTATGCTTTTGTTACATACATTATTCTAAAAGGACTAAAACAGATTTGGGGTCAAATAGCAGAGATTTTAAATATTCTTCCCTTAATCTCTATTGAGACTTCAAAAGGTCCATCTTTCCTAACTGCTTCTATATTCGGCTTAATTATTGCCGTTTTCGTTTATGGCTATGTGAAAAAAAGAATTGCTGCAAATATGCAAACTTTAGAAAACACAAAAGCATCTGTAAATACTCTTTTTACAATTCCGCTTATTTTTTCTGCCGCACTACTTAGCTTTGCCCACGGCGCGAATGATGTTGCAAATGCCATAGGACCGCTAGCTGCAATCAATGATGCAATAGTTAACGGCGGCGTTTCATCAAAAGCATCTATTCCACTATGGGTAATGGCAGTGGGGGCATTTGGAATCTCTATAGGGCTTGCTCTTTATGGGCCAAAACTTATAAAAACGGTCGGTAGCGAAATAACTGAACTTGACCAAATACGAGCATTCTCAATAGCAATGTCTGCATCCATAACGGTTATTATAGCTTCTCAACTAGGTCTTCCCGTAAGTTCTACACATATTGCAATCGGTGGTGTTTTTGGCGTCGGTTTTTTAAGAGAGTGGCTACAAATCAAAGATGATAAAAACCACTCTATTGAAGAAGAGATGTCGATAATGAAAGATGAACTTGTCACTAGAGATGCCTACGCATCCGAGCTAAAAGAGCTAGAAGAAAAAGATGAAAAAACGCAAGAAGATTACACAAGAATAGTCGAGCTCTATAAGCTTATAGCCGAAGAAAAAAGAATTATAAAATTAACAAAAAAGAGCATAAAAAAGGCTAGAAAAGTTCAATATGTCAAAAGAGATGCCATCAAAAAGATAGTTGCCGCATGGATTATAACCGTACCTTTTGCAGCAATATTGGCAGGATTTTTATTTTTTACCATTAAAGGAATAATGATATAAAAAAATATATAAAAGAGATTTTATTCTCCCTCTTTTTAATTGTAACTATATCAAATACTATTAGCTTCTATAGAAGCACGGGTTTAAATCAAGAAGAGTTAGTTTTATCTAAACTTACTCTTCTTGACAACTCGCTCTATCAACTACAGCAAGACAAGCCTTTGTTGCTTTATTTCTGGGCAACTTGGTGCCCTGTATGCAAAACCCAATCACCAAATATTCAAACTCTCTCAAGATACTATAATGTTGTAACAATAGCCGTAAAATCAGGCAAAAATAATGAAATAAAAGAGTATTTAGCATCCAAAAACTTAACATTTAACACTATAAACGACATAGACGGCTCTTTGAGCAAAAAGTTAAATATAAGCGTTTTCCCAACGACAATAATTTACAATAGCGATGGAGAGCTTTTTTATAGCGATGTGGGATACACTACTACTTTGGGACTATTTGCAAGAATGTTTTTAGCAGAGTTTTAAAAAGTAGAGTTACGCAAAAAATGCATAACTCTGAAGAAGTTTGCTTACTTAGTTATATTAACCTCATAAGCCTTATCTGAAAGCGGTACCCATGGGCGCTTGATATGTTTTGGACGACGAATCTTAGAGTTTTCATCCAATCCTCTTGTCAAATTATCTCTCCATGCTTGATATACTTTAAAGTTATTTTCATAATTTACATGAATATCACCGATTTTATCGCCGGCTTGAACAGGCTCTAAAATAACTTTTTGGTGCCAGCAATGCATACCTGAAACAGGATCCGGATGCGGAGCCGCTACGGCATTTTGCCATGAACCACTAAGTCCGTCCCACCAAATATTTTGACTATCTTTGTTATAATCTGCGAATCTCTCTGCTTTAAACGGTTTGATACCCTCTACATATTTGAGTTTACCCTCTTTTCCGTCCATTTGAACTTCAGCAGTCGGAACACCGAAGCTATTAATTCCTGCCGTTCCGCTATAATCTTCAATTTTTATTTGAGCACCGTCTTTACCTACATTTTCGACTGCATGATCAATAAATTTAGGGTCATTAAGATCTCTTTTTACTGCTTTTGGATCTACCTTGCCATCACTTACCCCGTTTGGAATAGTGACCGAATTGATAAGTTTCCATCTACCGCCGTGATGTGAACATGCAAGTGTTCCAGGAAGAACGCCTTCCGTCGGTACTGCCATAGCCACAAAATAGCCGGAATCAAGACCTGAGACGCTATCTACTATTCTTACACGGATAGCATCACCGCGCTTAAATCCTTGTCTTTTTGCATCTGAAGTATGTATCCAAATCGGGTCATGGTTTTGCGAAATCTCCATCAAGTGCTTCGAGTTAGCCGAACGAGTATGGATGTTATATGGCAATCTAAATACAGTATTTAATGCATAAGAGTTCTCTTCTTTCATATACATATGATTTACATGCGAAACAAGATGTACCATCTCCTCTTTCTCTTTCTCATCTCTAGGATAGAACGGGATAGAGTACTCAGGCCATTTCCAATCTTCTGCCAACCAATCAACAAAGAAATCAAGCTTTTTGCTAAGCGTTGCGAAACCTTCCATTTTCTTGCCGTCTATCTCAATACCCATCGGCTCTTTTTTACCATTATGCTCAACACTCATAACACCTGTTCTTTTATTTATATGAACATGCTGCTTGTCATATTTATGACCATGAGATATGTAGTTTTCGCCATCATCTTTAATTATTCGTTCTTGTGCTGAATAGATATTGTTCTCTTCCATCCATGTACCGTGATCTCTTAAGTACTCATATACCGGATATTCAGAATTTTTATATCTCTCATCACTTGTAGCCGTTGCTTTTAGATTTGGCAAGTTGTCACCGAATGCTGCATCGTACCACTCTGCAATTGTTACCGGTTGCCCAGGATTTTTCTTAGACTCCCACATTTGCTTGATTCCGAGTTTTCCTGTCGGGTCAATATAGTTTACACATAGTTCAAACCAGAACTCGTTATCTTCCCAAACTTCACCAAGACCGGCTTTGATATGAGCCTCTAGTGTAGCGCGTGCAGGATTTTTTGGTTTCCAGCCCATTTTTTCAAGTGCTACTCTTAAAACAGGTTGGCGGAATGATGTCCAACGAGCAGGCATAGTTGCTTCTGAATGTTGGTCATGTCTCTCTCCCGCAAGTCCTACCGGTAAGATATAGTCCATATACCAGTTTGTCTCAGACCACACAGGAGAAAGATTCATTGTTAGTTCCATCTTTGACTCATTTTTAAGAACTTCAATCCATCTAAATCCATCCGGATTAATCCATACCGGATTGTACATACGAGGAACATAAACAGAGAGTTTTTCAGGCACTTGAAGCCCTTTTGCTCTCCACTTCTCTTGCCACTGTGTATCTGAGAGCAAGTGAGGCAGAAGGTACGACATCTCATAAGTTGACAACGGCCATTCAGGTGGGTATGTTAGTTCATTATAAACATCGATTTTTGGAACATTCGCTCCTCTCATACCTTGACCAACCGTAGCACTTCCGCCTTTTCCTGATACAGAGATAACATGCCAGTGATGGAAAAATGTACCGCCTTCAGTACCTATACCGCCACGAAGTGCAATAGCAAAGTAACCTGCACGACCACTCATCCATCCACCGCGATTTCCAGCAGCAGTTGCTCTCCAGAAATATGTAGATATTGCATCACCTGCCCAAATAAACATCTCATATAACTTTTCAAGTTTATATGCAGGAATATGCGTCTCTTTTACCGCATAATCAAGCGTATATGGAGCGTAAAGCTCTTTTAATACACTCAAAAACGAGTCAAAGTCATTGTTTGCAGGAACTTTAGAGATATAACCCTTACTAACCATAAACTCTAAATACTTAGTGTTATCCATAAATATTTCCCAGTTTATCCACTTTCTTACAAACTCTTTATTGACCTTGTTTTCACTAAGTATTCTTTGAGCCAAATAAAGATAAACGACCGCTTCAGTCCCCGGCCATGCTGCAATCCAAAGGTCTGCCATACCTGCAGAGTTTGACATCCTCGGATCCATTACGACCATCTTCGCACCCTTAGCTCTAGCATCTGCTATAAATGCTGCAGATTGTGCAAAGTAGTGACCTGCATCTGCTGCGTGAGAAGAGTTTAAGAAAATAAGTTTTGCGTTTGCCCAATCCGGCGATGTTCTGTCATCATTTGCAAACTGAATTGTCGGGGTACGACCATTTGCAGAACAGATGTTCGTATGAGAATTATACGAATCTAATCCGAGTGTATGCCAAATAGCAGGTACAAATCCGTTTTCATTCGGTCTTCCAACATGGAACATTACCGATTTTTTAGAGATTTCATCACCTTTTTCTATAGTTTCGGCCATTTTATTACCGATAGTGGTCATAGCCTCATCCCAAGTTGTACGAATCCATTTACCTTCTCCGCGTGCAGAACCTGGAGCACGCTTGAGTGGAAACGCTATACGATCCGGATCATACATTTGTGACTGTACTGCATATCCTTTAGCACAGTTACGCCCGCGAGAACCTGCATGAAGAGGATTTCCCATATACTTTTTAACTGTAAAAGATTTTTTATCAACCCACGCAGTAAGTCCGCATGAAGCTTCACAGTTTGAACATGCAGTAGGAATAATCATAAAATCATTTACTTCAATTCCTTCAGGATTTGATGCACTTCTTACACCATGACGACCGATACCGCCTCTTTTCCAATCATCTCCGTCAAGTTCTTTAAAATCATTCCATTCGCTCATCGGAGGATAAAATGATAAAGAATCCGGAGTATTTGTAAATTTGCTCTCCTTTACAGACTCTGCAACAGCATCAGTCGTAAAAACGCCCTTTACTATAGAGGCACCCGCAATAGTAAATGCAGCGCCTTTTAAAAATGTTCTTCTACTTTCTAAATACATTACAATATTCTCCCTAACTCATTGGTAATAATTGTGGAATAACTAGCCATACATGCTTTACTATAGCTAAACCGACTAATGCTAAAATAGCCGCTAGTTTTAAAATGCTATCGCTATTGCTTGTTCTGCTCAGTACTATAAATAACATCGGTAATATATATGTCATCCATTGACCTATCCAAAATGCAACACTCCACTCTCCGCCTGATTTAATATAGCCTATAGTAGCTGCTATCTCTTCAGCCTTCATTGGACCAAAAATATACTCCGACATATAAATAATAAATGCCATCAATGCGCTTAACCCAAGAATAACTCCCAAAGTTCTCTTAGCTTCATCGTTTAGAGAGTTTCCGCCAAGCAAAATCATAGCTGCAGAACCTGCTAAAAGCGCCGCTAAAATCATTTGTGCAGACTCTGCAGGCATTTGCCACAATTCGCGTGCAGTACACTGAGCCATTAATGACGCTGTATAAAGTGTTACCGGAATTGCCAAAATTGTTGTCCATAACAACACTTTATCAAAAGTCTCATAGTTTTTCTTATATGCAAAAAATGCAAGAAGAGTCAAAAGACCTAAGAATGTAGATGCCATAAAAGAACCGATAGCAATAGCCGATGTCCAATTTGAGTAAACAAATATATGCCACATTCTAAATGGCTGATGTAAATCGGCAAGTGTAAACAACAAGAAGATGTTAATAGATACAAAAGCAAGCAGTGCCGTCGGTAATCTTAACTTTCCTGCCTGTTCAGGATACATTCTAAGCAATATAAAAAGCATAAAAATAGCACCGGTACCTATGCTTTTTGCCCACATATTTACAGTAACTAGCCATGGCCAAACGATGCCCGGTATCCCAACATCTAAAGTAACTACGGCATTAGTTGCCGCTAAAATTTCATGTGCCATTAGTGGTGCCCTCCTACCGGAAGTGTTGTTATATTGTTAAAGAGTGAATGACCCTTTACTCTCTCAGATGCAAGAGGGTTTAGAGTAACATTGCCGCCACCTACATAAAAGTGATGAGGATTTGTACCCTTCTCAGGCTTTCTTACTTGAACTCCGCCTTGATTTACTTGAATATACTTAGAAATATTTGAAGTCGGATCTTCTAAATCTCCAAATATGTTTGCCTGAACCGGACACGCAACAACACAAGCAGGCATCATTGAAGAAGCCACTCTGTGCGCACAGTATGTACACTTATCCGCTGTATGTGTATGCGGATCAATATAGATTGCTCCGTATGGACAAGCCATAACACATCCGGCACACCCGATACAACGCTCTTTGTCTATATTTACGATACCGTTTTCAAGGTAATGCAACGCACTTACCGGACAAATTCTTTCACACGGTGCATTCTCACAATGGTTACATCTTAGTGGTGTAAATGTTCTTTTTGTTTCAGGAAAAGTTCCTACATCAACATATTTAACGCGAAGTCTCCATGTACTAAGTGGGACCTCATTTTCCACTTTACATGCGATTTCACACCCTTTACATCCCATACACAGGCGCAAATCAACTAGGAAGCCTAATTGCATATATTCTCCTTCTAAATCTATTAACAAATTGTTGCTAAGAGTTATTACTTTTACCAATTTTTAAAAAAAGAAATTCTTATATTAGTAAAATAGAAATTCTTATTGCACAAATCTTACCTATATATAGCTTAAATTAAGTTATAAAATGTGATAAAATTGTAATATATTTTTAACTTGGGAATTTTAGAAGTAAAAGATTTGTTCAAAACTAACCCCCGAATCTAAATTCAGGGTATTTTTAAGAGAGCCTTACAAGAACAGATTGTTCATGTGCGTTTAAGCCTTCAGTGTTTGCAATAAGTGCGCACTCTCTTCCTATTTCGTTTATGGCTTTTTGACTAAAAGAGATAATGGATGTTTTTTTCATAAAATTTTCTACTCCAAGAGGAGAGTAAAATTTCGCCGTTCCACCGGTAGGCAGAGTATGGTTAGGTCCCGCCATATAATCCCCGATAGCCTCAGGGGTATAATGCCCTAAAAAGATTGCACCCGCATGTTTTATAAAAGGTAACAGTTCAAAAGGAGAAGCAGTTGCAACCTCTAAATGCTCAGGAGCAATTTGATTCATCAAATCTATTGCTTCTTCCATGTTGCCTGCAACAATAATTGCACCTCTTTGTTCAATTGACTTTCTTGCAATCTCTTCTCTTGGAAGTCTTAAGAGCCAATTTTCAAGCTCGCTTCTAACCGCCTCGGCAAGTGCTTGTGAGGGGGTAATTAAAATAGAACTCGCCATTTCATCATGCTCAGCCTGAGATAGCATATCGATAGCCAGATGAGAAGGGTTCGCACTATCATCCGCAAGTATCCCTATTTCACTAGGTCCTGCTATCATATCGATATTTACATCGCCAAAAACCATTTTTTTTGCAGTTGCAACAAAAATATTTCCCGGCCCAGTAATCACATCAACTTTTGGGATAGTCTCTGTTCCATACGCCATAGCAGCAATAGCACTAGCGCCTCCGACTTTATATACTTCATCGACTCCGCACAAATGGCATGCCGCAAGCAAAAGCTCATTTGGTTCATTTTGAGGTGTCGGCGTACAAACGACTATCTTTTGAACTCCCGCAACCTGAGCAGGAATGACATTCATAAGTAATGATGAGGGATAAGCGGCTTTACCGCCTGGTATATAGAGCCCTGCACTATCGACAGCCGTTACTTTCTGTCCAAGAATAGTTCCGTTTGCCTCTGTATCAAACCAGCTCTTCGGTAAAAGCTTTTCATGGTATGATTTAATACGGTCATATGAGAGGTGCAACGCTTTTTTAAGATCCTCATCAATAGTCTCATATGCTTTTTTCATGGCTTCAGTCGAGATTTTAAGCTCACCATCCTCACGAGGAGTCCACTTATCAAACTTTGCAATATGCTCTTTTAATGCCTGATTTTTGTTATTTCTTATTTCACTTATTATATTTCCGACAATAGAGCTCACCTGAGCTATATCTACTTTTCCGCGACCCAGAAGCTCATCAAATTTAGCTTTGAAATCGCTACTCTTCGAACTTGCAAATATCATTGCTTCTCTTTTGGTTTATTAAAGTTTTCTTTCACGATTGCGAGTGCTTTTAAAAAGTCATCCGCTCCCATCGCTCCCATAATAGGCTGATACATCGGCACCGAACTTGGATTTAAAAACCAAATAGCAGGAGTCCCCGGCTGCCATAATTCCTGCGGCATATAGTCATTTTCATCACTATACGATATGATAGAGACAAAATTTTTATTTAGCTCTTCAATAACTCTTTTATCTTTAAATGTTGTTTCATCTAAAATAACACAATATTTGCAAGAGTGTCTTGAAGACACAAATAAAACCGGCTTATTAACTTTTTTTGCAGCTTCTATACCAGAATTAAAATCCTTTGCCCAATTAATATCTGCGCCCGACAAAAGTGTTGCCATAGCCAAGAAGAAGTATATATAAAATTTACGCATATTTTTTTACCTTTTTTAAAATCTCTTTTGCAGATTCTTCCGCACTTTTATCGGCTACATCTATAATAATATCCGCTACCTTTAAATATTCGGGCAATCTATCGTCATATAGCCTTTGGGCTTTTTGTAAGTCACTTAAAAGCGGTCTTTTTTTAAGTTTTTTTTCTGCATTTGGATGTTCATTTATTCTCTGTAAAATTTTTTCAAACGGCGAGCTTAGAAAAACAACCACACCGATATCTTTTAGGTTTTTTTGCTTATAAAAACCTCCACCTGTCGAGATAAGCGTATTTTTTACGCTTTTATCAAGCCATTGTGAAACTTTTTTCTCTAAAGCTCTAAAATAATCTTCGCCCTCTTGCTCAAATATCTCTTTTACGGTTCTATTTTCCATACTCTCTATAATATCATCCGTATCAAGAGCAACATATTCGGATTGTTTTACAATCTCTCTTGCAATACTTCCTTTACCTACACCCATAAAGCCGATTAGTATTATATTTTTCAAATTTTCCCTTCAACACCCATAGAAAACGCACTCATATCAAACTCAGGTTTAGTTTTAATTGTTTTTGCATAAATCAGAATCGGCGAAATTATATTGTACTCTAATATTGCCATACTTACAATAAATGTAATTGCAAAAATAGCCAAAAGAGACGGGATAAAAAACGAAATAACAAACCCGACCAAAGAGACGATATATAGCACAAACTGAACTTTTGACATTTTTTTATCTATCATATCATTCATCGTAGGAATACTCATATAGCCTTTGGCATTGAGGTGAAACCATATAAGAAACGGAACAATTTTATAAAGCATACCCTGCATAATTGAAAAAATAAAACCGCCGCCTATAAGTACCGAAACGATAACAATATATTGCGTATCATAAAAATCGTTTATAACCCACGAAAATGTCCCTAGCGTCATAAATATAGCCGCACTTCTCCAATACCATACAGTAGCATCGCTTACGGGGCGGCGGCGAGCATTTAGTTTCAAAAACACCGTTGTAGCAAATGCCCAAAAAAACATTGCAACCCATATTTTTGCTATCGTGGCATATGAATCTGCAAATATATTTAGCAAAAGCCATAAAATAAGCCCTATGGTTATGAGCCAAACTACTTTTTGTTTACAAAATTTTTTAAATCTAGGCGCTACATAAAACATCGGCAATACATGAAAAGCAGCTCCTATAATTAAAACACCGGCAAACCCAAAAGTTGCCCAAACGCTATGAATATTTGCAAAAAGAAGATGATGACTTGAAAATTTTCCGATTCCGTATGAGGAGAGCAGATGCATCCCCATTAAAACTATAATAAATGCAAAAACCAAACTCGTTATCATTGCTCTAACGCTTGCCGTAACATGTACTACGCCTCTAAAAGCAAGCAGCATTGACACAATCATTATCAAAAAACCTGCTCCAAGTAAAACAGAAGCTGCAAGCGTTAGCTTTGAAACACTATTGTACATTCCAAATATCATAAAAAGAGTTCCTGCCACTAAAAGAGCATGTGAAATTTTAGTAACCAAATCTACTTTTGCTATTTTCACACCCGCAAGAACCGGTAGCATTTGAGTCATTGCGCCAAGCATTATAAAGCCAAAAGCTCCTATTGCCATTGCATGGGCAACCACTATGGTTTCAGGTGAAAACCTGTTCATCAGCGATTGAGGATCGGACAAAAGCATCAAAATGCCTGCAAGTATCCCAAAAAGCGGTGCAGTGACAAAAAATCTAATAGGTGCAGATAACGGGGGTGCCTGATCAACCGACAATCCATCAAAATCCATAACCTTCTCCTTTTTTATTATTGAACTATCAGTGATTGCATCATATCTACTATTCTGTTAGAATCTGCGCTTAAGTGCTGTTGCGCCATAGTATAGAGCATCTGTTCCTCTTTCATATTATGCTGCTGCATCAATATCATAAGCGTTTCGCTGTTACCAAAAAACTTATCTTTATTTTTCTCTTCTATTGCTTTTGCCATCTCTTGAAGCAAATTTCTCATTTGAGTATGCTCATGTCTCATAATAGCCGTCGGACCTTGAGTCATACCGGTTTTTCGCTCAAACTCTAAAAACATAACTCTCTCTTCCATCTGAAAATGCCTCTCTGTTGCGTCTGCAAACGCTTTATATGCGTCTTTTGCACTCTCTATCGACTTTGATGCCACATCTTCCATAGCTGCAAACAATTCATCGCAGCGACCATGATCTTCTGTTAAATACTCTTTGATTGTGCTCATTCTATTTTCCTATAATTTATGTTTTTGGCGTATTATATTGAAAATAATTTAATTCACAATTACTATAAATCAATAATTGTAAATTTGTTATTTTTAAACATCTTTTTACTATAATTGCTTTTTTATTTATATTAGGATTATTTTTGATGAAAAACATAAAGTTACTTACACTTGGTTTTGTTTCCGTTGCAACTACACTTGCTTTGTTATTTTCAACAAATCTTTTTGCTTCCGCAAAAGAGGAGCAGCCAAAAAAAGAAGAACGCACCGAAGCATCTAGACTCGAAGCGTTGGCAAAATTTACAAAAGTTATAAGCATTGTCGAACAATACAATGTAGATAATATAACAATAGAAGAGTTAATGGATAAAGCACTAGAGGGTATGCTAAATAACCTTGATGCCCACTCAAGCTATTTAAAACAAAAAGATTATAAAAATCTAAAAGTTCAAACAAACGGAGAGTTTGGCGGACTTGGAATTACAGTCGGCATAAAAGACGGGGCAATTACCGTTATAGCTCCGATAGAGGGAACTCCTGCCGATAAAGCAGGCATAAAAGCGGGCGATATCATCTTGAAAATCAATGAAAAATCAACACTTAATATGACTATTGATGATGCCGTTTCAATTATGCGAGGCAAGGTCGGTGAAGCGATAAACTTAACAATAGTAAGAGAAGGCGAGTCAAAACCTCTTGAGATAAAAATCATCAGAGATACTATAACCATAGAATCAGTTTACGCAAAAAGCGTAGGAGACAATATGCTCTATATCCGCGTAACAAACTTTGATAAAAAAGTCGTAAGCGAAGTGTCAAAAGCAATCAAGCAATACAAAGAGACGACAAAAGGAATAGTGCTTGACTTAAGAAACAATCCTGGAGGACTTTTAGACCAAGCTGTCGGTCTTGTCGATCTTTTCGTTGATAGCGGAGATATAGTTTCACAAAAAGGCAGAAAAAAGTCGGATGATGAAGTATATACCGCAAAGAGCAGTACTACTATAACAAAAGTTCCGCTTGTTGTTCTAATCAACGGCGGAAGCGCAAGTGCAAGTGAAATCGTAAGCGGTGCCCTTCAAGATCATAAAAGAGCTGTAGTTGTAGGTCAAAATACATTCGGCAAAGGCAGTGTTCAAGTTGTGCTTCCTATTACGGATGAAGAAGCTATCAAGCTTACTATTGCAAGATACTACCTTCCAAGCGGGCGAACAATTCAAGCAGTCGGAGTTAAGCCGGACATAGAAGTCTTCCCCGGAGAGGTTAAAACAACTAAAAATGAGTTTGCAATCAAAGAAGCAGATCTTAAAAAGCATTTAGAAGAAGAACTTGAAAAAGTTGACGGCAAAAAAGAAGAAACTGCTACCAAAGAAGCAAACAATACGATTACAGATGAAACAATGAATAAAGATTTACAACTAAAAACTGCCGTTGACATTGCTAAAGCACTAATCATAACACAAGGAAAATAAGAGATGCAAAAAAAAGAGTTACTATATGAAGGAAAAGCAAAAAAACTGTTTGCTACGGAAGATGAAAATCTACTCATATCTGAGTTTAAAGACGATTTGACAGCTTTTAACGGTGAAAAAAAATCTAGCGAGGCAGGAAAAGGCGCGCTAAATAATAAAATCTCTACAGAGCTTTTTAAACTGCTTGAAGCAAAAGGCATTAAAACGCATTTTGTTAAAATGTTAGATGACAACCATATGCTTCACAAAAGAACAAAAGTTATACAAATAGAGGTTATAGTAAGAAATATTGCAACTGGAAGCCTCACTCGCAACCTTGGCATAAAAGACGGAACCGTCCTGCCGTTTACTCTTGTCGAATTTGACTACAAAAACGATGCGCTAGGCGACCCTAAACTCAATGATCAGCATGCTCTGATTCTTGGGCTTGTAGAGTATCAAGATGAACTTGACAAACTAAGAAGAGTTGCAAGACAGATTAATGACATTCTTAAGCCTTACTTTGCGGCTAAAGGATTGAACCTTGTAGATTTTAAACTTGAATTTGGAAAAGACAAGGACGGAAATATCATTCTTATAGATGAGATAAGCCCTGATAATTGTCGTTTTTGGGATATAGCAAGCGGTGAAAAAATGGATAAAGACAGATTTCGTCAAGGGCTAGGCGGTCTAAAAGTAGCATATGAAGAAGTATTAAATAGAATTTTAGGAAATAAATAGATGAAAGCAATAGTAAATGTATCTTTAAAAGCGGGAGTTTTAGACTCTCAGGGTAAAGCTGTGCATCATGCACTTGAGTCTCTGCACTTTAACAATGTAAGTGATGTTCGCGTTGGAAAACAGATAGTGTTAGAGCTAAATGAGACTAATGAAGCAAAAGCGATGGCAGATGTTACAAAAATGTGTGAAGACCTTTTAGCAAACACTGTTATTGAAGATTATACGATAGAGCTTGTAAAATGAAAGTAACTATTTTACAGTTTCCCGGAACAAACTGTGAGTATGATACGCAATATGCGTTTGAGAAGCTTGGAGCAAAAACAGAAATTTTATGGCATAAAGCCGACAAAGTACCATCAGATACAGACCTCTTAGTCGTTGCCGGCGGTTTTAGTTACGGCGACTACTTAAGAAGCGGTGCAATTGCAAAATTTAGCCCTGTAATGAGAGCAGTTAAAGAGTATGCAAAAAATGGCGGAAAAGTTTTAGGCATATGTAACGGTTTTCAAGTATTAACAGAATCAGGTCTTCTTCCGGGTGCGCTTATGAGAAATAGCTCTTTGCACTTTATATCAAAACATCATCACTTAAAAGTTATAAACAATGATAACACCTTTTTAAAAAACCTAAAAAACGGGGATATAGTAAATCTGCCGATTGCCCATCATGATGGCAACTACTATATAGACAATGACGGTCTAAAAGAGCTTTATGCAAATAATCAAGTTATATTAAAATATTGTGATGCAAGCGGAGAT
>JAUPKZ010000001.1 GCA_030837195.1 Campylobacterota bacterium | reverse complement strand
AATAAGTAATTAGTAGTAATAAATGATGGTGCTCACAACTGGACTCGAACCAGTGACTTTTACCTTGTCGAGGTAACACTCTACCAACTGAGTTATGCGAGCGAGAGTGGAATTTTACCAAAAAAAACTTAAGGGTAGTTTGAAGTCGTCTTTCTTTTTAATTTCGATGAAAAAGTTATTAAAATTTTTAAAATCAGGCGGATATTTACTTTTAATTTAGGTATATTAGTAGTATAATTTCGTCCATTATTTAAAGTGTAATAAGGCAAGTTATGAATTTAATAACTGAGTTAGAAGAAATAGGTCTAAAGAACATCGGTAAAATTTATCATAATCTTAGTTATGATGAGCTGATTCAACATGAACTTGAAAACAAAGAGTGTACCCTTACAAAAAGCGGTGCAACGGCAGTTGATACCGGCATATTTACCGGCAGAAGCCCGAAAGACAAATATTTTGTAGATAGGGATCCTTCAAATAAGTATATCGCATGGGGGAGTATCAATCAAAAAGTAAGCCCTGAAGTATTTAAAGAGCTTATTGAGGTTTCAAGAGAGCAGCTCTCAAGCAAAGACTTATATGTTACGGATGTTTACAGCGGTGCTAGCGTTGACTCGAAACGATCTATTCGCTTTATAACCGAAATTGCATGGCAATCACACTTTGTGAAAAATATGTTTATTCGCCCTACGAAAGATGAGCTAGAAGACTTTAAACCGCAATTTACAGTTTTAAACGCTTGCAAAGCCGTAAATGACAAATGGAAAGAGCACGGTTTGAATTCTGAAGTGTTTGTTCTTTTTGATATAGAAAATAACCTCTCAATTATCGGCGGCACTTGGTATGGCGGTGAGTTGAAAAAAGGTATTTTTTCAATGATGAATTACTGGCTTCCTCTTGAAGGCAAGCTTTCTATGCACTGTTCCGCAAATGTGGGTAAAAAAGGTGATACAGCGCTTTTCTTTGGGCTTAGCGGAACGGGTAAAACAACTCTCTCTACAGACCCTAACAGAAAGCTTATCGGCGATGATGAACATGGTTGGGACGATAAGGGAGTTTTTAACTTTGAAGGCGGTTGCTATGCCAAAGTTATAAATCTGGATGCCAATTATGAGCCTGAAATTTACGGGGCTATAAAAAGAGGGGCTCTTTTAGAAAATATTGTAATGAATGACGACGGTGAAGTTGACTATAAAGATGGTTCTAAAACAGAAAACACTCGCGTATCTTACCCTATAGACCATATCCAAAACCATGAAGTTTCTCTTAATGCTCCTCATCCTAAAAATATTATCTTTTTAACGGCAGATGCTTTTGGTGTTTTACCTCCTGTCTCAAAACTTACCCGTGATCAGGCAATGTACTACTTTCTAAGTGGTTATACTGCAAAAGTTGCAGGAACAGAGCGCGGCATTACTGAGCCGGTTGCTACATTTAGCTCATGTTTTGGAGAAGCATTTTTACCGCTTCATCCAACGGTGTATGCCAAGCTCTTAGGTGAAAAAATTGATGAACATAATGTCAATGTTTATCTTGTAAATACCGGTTGGACAGGTGGAAAGTACGGCGTCGGTAAAAGAATGAGCATAAAAGATACGCGTGCATGCATCAATGCCATACTTGATGGCAGTATCAATCAAAGCGAATTTGACACTACCAAAACATTTAGACTGCAAGTGCCTAAAACATTAGGCGATATAAATCCTGAAATATTAAACCCAAGAAATGCTTGGAATGACAAAGAAGCTTTTGATAAAACAAGAGATACTTTAGCAGAGATGTTTATAAATAATTTTAAGAAATACCAAAAAGAAGACAGTGAATTTGATTTCTCTGAAGCGGGCCCTAAAGTAGAGAAATAAAATCCTCTATTTAGGTTTGCGTTTTGTAGCTTTTGTCATATAAAACCATGCCAATGAAGCAAAAGTTACCAATATAATGGGCGCTATCCAAGGTCGCTCACTTACCGCTTCTGCCATTTGTACCAAAAAACCGCCCGAATAGTAGCTTCCAAATCCAAAAACAAGCGCCCATGCTGCAGCTCCCGCAATATTGAAAAAAGCAAATTTTTTGAAGCTATATTTTGTAAGCCCTATCGTTATGGGAATTATAGTTTTTATGCCGTATATAAATTTTTGAACAACAATAATCCAAGAGTCGTTTCTCTTTAGTAAAATATGTGCAAGCGCTAGTTTTCTTCTATGTTTTCTAAGCCCATCCATCATCATGCTTTTTTGATATCTTGCCATATAAAACAACATAAAACTGCCTAGCGCATTTGCTATAAATGCAATGGCAATCGAGAGCGTCAAATCCATCTTTCCCATGTAAGATAGAACTCCTGCTGCAACAATGGCCACAAAACCACCGCCAAGCGAATAGAGAAAAAGTCCTATATACCCATATGTCGCTAAGTTGCTAAATGTATCTTCCATTAGTAGCATTTCTCCTTATAGTTTTTTATATTTTGCGATTTCATCGCGAAGTCTGGCCGCTTCTTCAAAGTTAAGCTCCCTTGCTGCTTCTTTCATCTTTAGTGATAGCTGTGTTATAAGAGCTTTTTTTTCCGATGGCGGCATTTTATCAATTTTTTTATTTTTTTGGTAAATACTGCCGTAATCTTCTACTTTTAGATTTTCATCTATTGTGCGCACAGTAGTCACCGGCGTAATATTATGCTCTTTATTGTATCTCTCCTGCATCTCTCTTCTTGCATTGGTTATGTCAATTGCCCTTTGCATGGAGCCTGTAATTTTGTTTGCATACAAAATAACTCTGCCGTTTACATTTCTGGCTCCGCGCCCGATTGTCTGAATAAGAGCCGTCTCGCTTCTTAAAAATCCCTCTTTATCGGCATCTAAAATGGCTACAAGGCTAACTTCCGGCAAATCAAGCCCCTCACGAAGCAAGTTTATACCTATTAGAACATCAAACTCTCCTATGCGGAGCGCTCTGATAATCTGATTTCTCTCTATCGTATCTATATCCGAGTGCATATACTGCACTTTTATGCCTAAATCTGCCAGATATTTTGTAAGCGCTTCTGCCATCTTTTTTGTAAGAACGGTTATTAAAACGCGTTCATTTTTAGCTGTCACTTTTTTTATCTCATCGTGTATATCTTCTACCTGATTTGTAGATGGTTTTATCTCCAAAACAGGGTCAAGAAGTCCTGTTGGGCGAATAATTTGCTTTGCTATAGCACTTGAGAGTTCAAGCTCGTAGATAGAGGGCGTTGCGGAGACAAAAAGATAGTGTGGAGCCTTGTGTATGTACTCATCTAGCATTAAGGGTCTGTTGTCAAGCGCGCTTGGCAGACGAAAACCGTACTCTACCAAAACCTCTTTTCTAGCTCTATCTCCGGCAAACATTCCACGAAACTGTGGAAGTGAAACATGAGACTCATCAACTATTACAAGATACTCTTTGTGGTGTAGTGAAAAGTAGTCAAGCAGAGTATAAGGAGCTTCTCCTTGCTTTTTGTTTGTAAGCAGTCTTGAGTAGTTCTCAACTCCTTTGCACATTCCCGTTGTTTGAAGCATCTCAAGGTCGAACTCAACCCTCTGTTTAAGGCGCTGATACTCGACAAGTTTACCCTCTTTTTGGAAGTAGGCAAGCCTCTCGTCAAGCTCTTCCTCTATGCGTTTTATGGCAACTGCCATCTTCTCTTGGCTTACGCTAAATTGTGAAGTTGCATAAATAGTAAATTTTTTATGCTCTTCAAGCCGTTTGTTGTCGATAATATCAAATGTATAGATAGCCTCTATCTCATCGCCGAAAAATTCTATGCGGATGGCTTCTTGTTCAAAGTAGGGCGGATAGACATCCATACTCTCTCCGTTTACTCTTATCTGTCCGCTATCAAAGTATGTGTCGTTACGGCTGTAGCCCATTTCTACAAGGCGATGTAGAAGCTTTTTTTGTGCTATAGTATCTCCCACGGCAATAGACTGTACCATATTTTCATACTCTTCCGGGTCTCCCAAACCATAGTTTGCAGAGACGGATGCCACGACGATAACATCATCATAAGAGAGGAGATTTGCGGTTGAAGAGAGGCGAAGGCGCTCAAGCTCATCGTTTATGGCGCTGTCGCTGTAGAGCTGAGCGGCAAGAGTTTTGTTGTGAGTCATTATGAGCGTGGGAAGCTGTGTTTTTTCTATAACTCTTGCCATTGTATGAGTTTTGCCGCTTCCCGTGACTCCCTCTAGGGCTTGGTAGCGGTTGCCTTTGAGAATAGAATCGCTTAGAAGCTCAATAGCTTTTGGCTGGTCTCCTGCAGGTTGATAATTTGATATTACTTTAAATTTTGACATACGGAATTATAGCTAATTTGGTGTTTATGTTATTTTCTATAGTCCAGAAAAGGACTATAGTTTAGTAGGAACTTTACGATAAAACATCCAATATGTCGATGGCAATATCAACAGAGTTAAGATTGTAGAGCTGATGATTCCACCTGCTACTACAATGGCAAGAGGATAGTGGATTTCGCTTCCGACACCTGTGGCAAAGAGCAAAGGCAAAATTCCAAGCAGCGCGGTAGAAGCAGTCATGAGTACCGGTCGCAATCGTAAAAGAGTTGCATTTTTGACTACCTCTTTTAGATCTACATCCGGGAATTTTGTTCGCATTTCATCAATAAAACTGACCAGAACGATTCCGTTAAGAACCGCAATCGCAAAGATGGCTATAAATCCTACAATTGCAGAAACCGATAGATATACGCCGCTAATCAACAGCGCGGCAACGGCACCTATCAATCCAAAAGGAACATTAAGCAAAATAAGCCCTGCTTTGGAGAGTGAATTAAATGCCATATAAAGAAGCAGGATTATTAAAAGCAGCGTAATAGGGATAATAATAAGCAGCTTTTGCGTTGCCTCTTGCATATTTTTGAAATCCCCTGCCCACCCCAGATAATAGCCATCAGGCATATTTATGTTTTTATTTATAAGTGAATCTGCTTCTTTGACAAATGAGGCGATATCACGCCCCTCAACATCAATGGATAGCACCATGTAACGGCTCATATTTTCACGCTTGATAAATGAAGAACCTTGTATTGTATCGATATGGCAAACCTGATCGAGTGTAATCATTTGTTCATTATTTGAGCGTATAGAAATATTTTTTATTGCATCGATGTCAATTTTTGCATCTTTGATTTTCGGCACTATACCATAGCGGCGCACACCTTCAATCATGTATGTAGCAGGCTCTTCTCCGATACCGTAGCGAATAATATCCATTACTTCATCTACGCTGATGCCATGTCGTGCAAGGGCGGCATAATCAGGTTCGATTTTGATTTGAGCCTGCCCTAATTGTGATTCAACCTCTATGCCTTGAACCCCGCTTACAGAACCGATGCTCTCTTGTATCTCATTTGCAATCGATTGGAGTGTTTTTTGGTCTTCACCGTAGATTTTAATTGCAAGTTCTGCTTTTACTCCTTCGAGCAGTTCTTCAATCCGCATGGCGATTGGCTGAGTCGGGGTAAATTGAACAAATTCAAACTCTTTATCAAGTTCTGTGTCAATTTGTTTTGAAAGAGTTTCATAGTTTTCAATGGTTGGCTTGAGTATTAAAAGCACCTCCATATAGTTTGCCTGTGCTGTTTCTCCTTTTTCACTTCGTCCAATCATTGATAAAACAGACTCTACTTCATTGCCGTGATGCTCAAGTATGAACTTTTCTATTTCTTGAGCCGTCTGTGTTGACTGCGACAAACTGGTACCGGGGATAGAAGTGACACGATACATAATTGACTCTTCGTTTAGTTCCGGCATAAATTCACGCCCATGCTGAGTTAGCATTACAATAGAAGCTAAAAAAAGTATGGATGCTCCGCTTAGCAATGCTTTGGCATGAGATAGTGCGAAGTTGAGCATCGGAGTGTATCTTCTCTTAAGTGCGCGCATAATAATATTATCGTGATGAGTCGTGGGTTTTAGCAGATAAGTTGCTAAAACAGGCACTAAAACAAGAGCAACAACGAGCGAACCCAGCATTACAAATGTTATGTTAAGTGCCATCGGAACATAGAGTTTTCCGGCTAAACCATCGAGGCTAAGCAGCGGTAAAAAAACAACGGCAATTATTAAAATCGCGAATGTCACCGGTGTTGAAACATCTTTAGCTGCTGATGAGATTACCTCAAAATGTGATAACTCTGGGTGGTCATGCAGCTTTCTAAAACTGTTTTCGACTACAACAACCGTTCCGTCAACAATCATACCCACGGCAATAGCCAGACCGCTCAAGCTCATCAAATTGGCGCTAAGTCCATAATAATCCATTAGTAAAAAAGCGATTAACAATGAAACAGGAAGCGAGAGAATAACGATAAATGCCGAGCGCAACTCAAATAAAAATAAGAACAAAACGATTCCTACAAGTATCATCCCGCTCAGTAGTGCCTCATCCATAGTGTCAACCGCTTTTTTTGTTATCTCTGTACGGTCGTACAAAAGTTTTATGCTGACACCTTCGGGAAGGGTTGTGTTGATTGTCTTTGTTTTTTCTTTTAGTTGTTCAACAACTTCAGCCGCATTGGTCTGAGTGCGTTGCAACACCATCCCCATAACGGCCTCTTTTGTGTCAACCGATACCGCTCCAAACCGTGGAGATGTCCCTTCTTTAACTTCAGCGATATCGTTAATGGTTATAGAATCACCGTTGAGGTGCTTTATCGGGGTGTTGCGAATATCGTCCAATGAATTGTAAAGTCCTACCCCTCGTATAAGATATTGCTCTTGGTTAAATTCAAGATACTGTCCTCCTGCGGCACTATTACTTTTTTGTAAAGCATTAACCACGCTACCGTATGTTATATCAAAATCTTGAAGCTTTTGTGTGTCAATGAGTACATCATACTGCTTTTCATGACCTCCCCATCCCGTAACCTCTTCAACCCCCGATACACTTTTATATAACGGAGCTACGACATATTCTTGAAGTTGTCTCAGTTGGCTCAGTGAAAATTTTCCTGTTTTATCTTGAATTTGATACCATAGCACTTGACCAAGACCGGTGGTATTTGGACCAAGTACAGGTTTTCCCCATCCTTCTGGTATTTCAACACTGCTTAGGCGTTCATTGACAAGCTGTCTCAGAAAATAGATATCCATGTCATCTTCAAAAAAGATGGATACATAGGAGAGTCCAAAAATAGAGTTTGACATAATCATTTTTACGCCTGCCATCCCTGATAGTGCTGATTCAATCGGATAGGTAATTAGTTTTTCTATATCTTCGGCAGAATTACCGGGGCTTTCGGTGTAAATAACGACCTGCTTTGGTGTAATGTCAGGAAATGCGTCAACAGGTATATCGCGATACGATTTTACTCCCAAAGCAATAATTGCCAGAAATGCTACAAGAACCAAAGCACGGTATTTGAGGGAAATATCTATAAGTTTATCAATCATATTTTTTCCTCAATGCCCATGCTCACCGATAGCTGATTTTAACAGCATCGATTTTACATAATAGCTTTTATCGCTGACATAGCTCTCACCTTCCTCTAGCCCGCGAATTGCAATATAATCATCATCTTTGGTTATTATTTCAACTACTCTGGCTTCGTACGGGGAACTCGCTTTATCCTCATCGTGTTCTTCATGTTCCTTGTGTTCTTCTTGTTTTACAGAAGGGCTTTTTTGTACCGGAACAAAGACAACCCACTCATTTTGAAAAAAGGTGAGCGCAGATTTTTTCACAGAGAGATAGTTTTTATCTTTTTGGGTGTAGATAGTTGCACCGACATATTGGTTGAGATAAAGCTCTTGCAAAGGAGGTTCTATAGAAGCCAAAACACTCAAACGCTGAGTTTTTTCATCTATCGACGGTAAAATACGCTCAATCTTCCCGTACATAGGAGTTGATGAGTTGTTCTTAATAAGCACTTTTTGCCCATTTTTGACATCCATGGCGTAACGCTGAGGAACATAGCACTCTAAAAAGAAGGCATTTTTATTGATAATGTGCGCTAAAGAAGTATCCTCTTTTACATATGAACCAAGAGGCTGAATGATCTCAGAAATAGTTCCTGAAACGGTTGCATAAATAAAGTACGCAGAGTTTGAAGTGTTAAGTGATTCCTGTTTTATATTTGATGTTTTAAGAGTGGCTTCTATGCTCCTTATTTGTGAATGCATGGCATCTCGTTCGATTTGCTTTGATGTAAACTCTTGAGCAGAGATCATTCCGCGTTCATACAGCTCTTTATTGGATTGGAAATTTTTATCCAAATATCCGTATTGTGTTTTTAGAGACTGATAATTTACTGCCATTTTTGAAAGTTCGGCTGAGACTATTTTTGCTATCTTGTCTCCTTTTTTGACTCTCTCTCCGGCACGAACATAATATGCTTCAATGTATCCGCTCAAAGGGGATGTGATGGCTTGTTGATCACTGTTTTGCTGGATAATTTTGGCGTTAACATCGATTGTTGCACCAAAGGGGCGAATTTGAGCTGTTTGAGTAGGAATATCAAGCGCTCCAAGCAGTGTAGCCGATAGTAAAAAAAAGAGCCTCAATATAATTTTATTCATTGTAATTTCCTTGTGTGTAGTTGTACTCGACTGTTGCGCGGTCTATCTGTGCTTGCAGATTTATTACTTCGCGCTTTGTAGAAAGAACTCTATTTTTAATCTCATAGAGTTCTAAAATATTGATTGTGGCTATGGCATACGCATCATTGTACATGTTCATTAGCTCCTCTTCATTTTTTAGATTTGATTGACGCTTTTGAAGCAGTATATTTAGAGTGTCCAACTCTTTTTTGAGTGTGGCTGTTTTAGTTTGAAGACGGTTTTTATAAGCCTTTAATGCTAATGCACTGCGGCGTTCTTGCAGTGATAAAATCGATTTTTCTTCACTCTTGTCGTTAAAAAAAGGCAAGGCAATTGAGACTCCGGCACGGTAAATATTTTGATTACCCTCTCTTTCATATTCACCAAACACCTCGATAGATTCAACTGTATATGTATTTAGTTTGGATTCGGATATCGACATAGCATTTTCGGATTCAAGCAGTGCAATATCCGGATTCTCTTTCTCGTTATTGATGAGTCTAAATTGATAGTTTGGCTCAATCTGGAGTTCTTCTGTAACTCCTGCAAATGCCAACAAGTTGTAATGGCTTAATGAACGCTCTCTCTCATGTTCAAGAACATTGCTTTGCGCATTTGCGTAATCAACATTCGCTTGGAGCATCAAAGCCTTTGAGAGCGAACCGCTAAGAAAGCGCTGATTTGATATCTCATTTATTTTTTGAGCTATTTTAAGCTCTTCATTGGCTAAGTTCAGCAGTTTTTGTTTTTGTGAATACTCTGCATATAAAAAAGATATCTCTTTTACAAACTGAGCATGCATGGCCGAAACATTGGCTTTGGCATTTGCCTCTTTAGAGGTTGCAAAATGTTCTTTATCGGCGCTTACTTCCCAAAGGCGTATAGGTTGAGCGATGGCTACGCGATAGCCATTTTCACTTTCAAAGCTGGATGCTTCCATTTCAACCTTTGGGTTTTCATACCGTTTTATGATTTTCCCCTCCAAGCGAGATTGTTCAATCGTTAGATGAGAGGATTGAATATATGTGCTATTTTCAACTGCGCGTGCCAAAAAAGTTTCAAAGTTTTCGGCGTAACCGATAGTGCATAGAAGTGTGATAGGCAAAATAAACTTAATCATTTTTTAACTTTCTTGAGAATTGTTCCATCAATTGCATCTAGCTCAACAGTATGGTTTTTGGTATCAATATCATAGAAAAGAGAGTTTCCTCTATGTGTTAATGTACTAGAAATAATCTCTTCACCCGTTTCATTTTTAACCAATTGCGCCGCCTGCTTTTCATCAATTTTGTGTAAAGCGTGCATTTTTCTTTTTTTGTACGCTTTTAGAGTAGTACGATTATTCGCGTTATGAAAAGAGTTGTGTTCTTGAACCGTAATACTTGTTGTTTCTGCCTGCAATACGAGCATTATGCTCCATATTAATATGATAAATTTCATGCGTAATCCTTTAAAATAAATAGATAGGTATATAATCTCCCTCAAAAGGGAGTTAGTGGTAATGGTTTAGTATGTAAATAAAAAGTTAAGCGGTAATTGGAGGGCGGTAAGATGGTAAAATTGAGCCATTTTGATAATGCTCATTAGAATGAATAGGTGGAAGCAACGGACTATTGTTATACATGTCGAGATTGTTTTTAAAAGGAAGGATAAAGCTCATATGAAACACATAGTGTGTATCGCATATATCCCCACACTCTACAGGTTGTGAAATTTCCTGAACATATTCGCTAACACTGCAGTGCTCGTCTTGAACTGCCGAGAAAACCGAAGCATGTGCTACGAAAAAAGCAATCGATATTAACAATAGCAGTGTCCAGAATTTTCGTATTCGCATAGCTTGAAGTATAACAGAAAATATTAAACATTAACCCTTTGTAAATCTATCTTTATAACTGCATTTTTTGCAAAGTTCTTCAACTGCCTTGAAATTTTTAAAACCATCAATCATATTTTGAGCTCTTTGCGAGTGTAGTATTTCAAAAAGTGAGCTTTCATGCAGATTTCCAAGGGCTATAATGCCATCTCCGTCCAAACAGCACGGCACAACGGTTCCATTTGCAAGAATTCCTATGTGAGATTTTAAACCGTAACATGTTCCATTGTTGTTGTGAGAAGAGGCTAAAGATGGCCACTCAAAGTAGCTATCAAAATTTAGCAGCACTTTTGGAGCCAAACGAATTGATTTAATCTTTTCTCTATATATCTTGTTTTCGTCAATCTTAGTATTAAAAAATGAGCATAATTTTTTAAATAGTAGTTTGTTGTATTCGGCTTCGCTGCAGACTTCATCAAGATTCCAAAGACGAAGATTTATAAAAGGTTGCGGGTGGTGAAGTATCTTTTGCTCACAGAACTCTAAAACTTTATCCATATACTCATCAAAAGAGATATTTAGATTGTTTTTGTTGTAGCTGTTTAGTGAGATATTTAGTTGCCTTGTTGCCTTATGAAAAATTGTTTGCGGAGTGTGTTTGGATAGATAGTAGCCGCTTGTAGTAAGTTCAACTTTAAAACCGTGTGAGTATGAAAGCGCTAGATAGTCGTGTAAATTTGAGAGTGTCAGAGGGTCGCCCATAACATGAAATGCAAGAGTTTTTGTAAAAGGTTTAAGCTCTTGGAGTATTTTTTCAAAAAATAGTAGCGACATTGTTTTTGACGGTGCAGGTTTTGGAGGACAGAAACTGCATGCAAGTCCACAAATATTTGTTATTTCTATATAAACGCGATGAAACTGCATATAACCCCTTGAGTAGTTGTGTAACTTTATCATAAAATAAATCAAAACTTAAAATAAACAGATAATTAAAAAGCAATAAGAAAGATAAAAGTTAAATAGGATAAAATTTCTCCGATTTAAAAAACAAGAGCGTAACGCGTTCTTACCAAAGGAAACCAAAATGAAAAAGATCATTTTACTAATCGCATTAACATTAGGTGCTCTTCAAGCTGACAACACAGTACACTATGATACAAAAGACGCTGGTAGCAATATCTCAAAACCGAACCACCCTAGTTCAGATATTTACTAAGCGATCCTTCTTTATTTCTCCCTCTGAAATAGGTCTTTTGACCTATTTTATTTATTAAGCTCTATTTCTTACAAAATTAATCAACACTATAGAAACAATCAACACAAAAAACATAAGTACTATAACATTGGTCGTTCCTGAACTCCCGTCGCTAAAAGGCAGACCGCTTGTGTTTATACCAAAAAAACCGACAATCAGATTTAGCGGTAAAAATACTGCAGAAATAATAGTCAGTATATAGATTGAATGATTTGTTCTCTCGTTTGTTAATGCACTGTAAAAGTTATAGATATAGTCAAGTTTAGAGAGTTGTAGCGTAGCGGATCTTAGAGTTCTTTCTATATGCTCGTGCAAATCCGTATAGTGGTTTATGGGAAATTTTTCAGTTTTTTCATAGTACCCGATAGCTTTATCCATCGTCGAAGAGGCATGCATTAGTATTCTCTCTATTTTTACAATATTGTGTTTAAGGGTAAGCCATTGTTTCATAAAAGAGCTTTTCGTTTTGTTTATATATAAAGTTTCTTCCATATCTACAATCAAATCGTCATAACCTTCAAATGACTTCAATAAAGCATCTACTATGTCATCCAAAATCTCATACGGAGCTTCAAAACGGTTGCCTAACTCTTCAAAAGTATCTTTTTCTCTATTGTAAAAGTAGCTGTTGTCATGGGTAATTATAAACCCGATAGAGTTTACTTTAATTGTTTTTTCAATGATAGGTAGTCTTATAATGAGCATATCGTATAACTCATTTTCATCAAAAATTGAGGGATGATTTGCATTTCTTAAATCTTCCAAGTGTAAATTATCTACTAAATTATGAATATTGCTCATTGCCTATCCTATAATAACAGGTTTATTTTATATATACTTTTTTTAAGACATTAATCATGCTCTCAACAGAGCTTTTTGTCGTTGTTTCATTTACCGTATGATACCCAATTGTAGGAATTTGCAGCGTAGTACCTTGAAGTTGTCCTTTCGTTGCATGGATAAGCCTTCCTAACTCCGTCGTGCCTATGGATCCTTTTGCGCCATTTTTTTTGATTTTATTTCTTAGATATTTATCTTTAAAGTCGTATTTGATCTTCTCTTTTTTTGCTATTTTTTTGATTCTATCTTTAAGCGGTGATTTAAAAACGGCATTTGAATCTCTGTTTCTTAAAACAATGTCTATATTTTTTATATCTTCAAGTGTAGGGTAGGGGCTTGTATCTAAGACCAAGAGTTCATTTGTGGCGATATCGAACCTTCTGAAATACTCAAGTAAAAATCTCCAACTCTTTCCCGCTTCTTCGGATGCCGTAAAAAAAGCCGTACCTTTGTACCCTATGAGATATAGATAGATGATGATTGCAACGCTCAAAACATTGTCAAGTTGTGCAGAAATAAGTTCCTCTTGAAAATCTAGTTTATCCATAAATGCAATAGGAGTTCCGGGAAAGAGATAGTCAAAACCTTCAACTTTAAATATAATATTGTTCCTTCTTTGGCATAAAAAAGCATCTTTAATGGTTCCAAGCCCTATATAGCTTCCAGACCAAGGGTCATAAGCTTGTACTTTTTCATCTACAAATCGCGCTGTAAAATTATTTAAAAGCTGCTCGGAGTTTGAGTTTCCCATTAGGTCTGCTTTATTTTTTGCTATGAAAGCTGCATACTGAAACTCATTGTGTCCGGTACAAATGAGCCCGTGTCTATCGGCATGAGCAGATATATACCCATCCTCAGGAGAATCTCCTTTTGCGACTAGTACCCCATCGTAGTACTCTACCGTAATTCCCGCTTCTTCAAGTTCTCTTTTTATAAATAAAAAAAAAGGATGCTCGGCTCCCACCACGCTAGGAACGCGAATAAGCTGCTTTAATACATCATAAAATAGTTCCATATTTATATTTTAAGCTCCTATGCTATCTTTTTTTATTCTTGATTTTTTTGTAAGTGCTCTATTTTTTTGTGTAACATTTTTTTCTATGTACTCCATAATCTTAGAGGCAATATCTATATTTGTTGATTTCTCGATACCTTCAAGTCCGGGTGAAGAGTTTACTTCCATAACTAAAGGTCCTCTGGCAGATGGGATCATATCTACCCCGCACACATTAAGACCCATAGCTTTGGCAGCGGCAAGGGCAGTCTCTTTTTCTTTTTTCGTGAGTTTATGTGCAGTAGCTCTACCGCCTTGATGAAGGTTTGACCTAAAGTCGCCCTCTATGCCTTGGCGCCTCATTGCTCCGACAATTTTACCTCCTACTATAAAGGCTCTGATGTCGGAACCACCAGACTCTTTTATGTACTCTTGAACAAGCATATTTACATCCATGCCGTAAAAAGCATCTAGCACGGATTTTGCTGCTTTTTCGCTCTCAACTAAAACAACGCCGACCCCCTGAGTTCCTTCTAAAATCTTAAGAACAAGCGGAGCTCCTCCGCTTAGGGCTATTACATCTTTTGTACTTGATTTGTTAGAAGCAAATACGGTTTTTGGCAAATCGATACCGTTTTTTGAGAGTATTTGAAGGCTTCTTAGCTTATCTCTGCTGCGTTTAATAGCCAAACTTCCGGTTGTTGTAAAAACATCCATCATTTCAAAATGGCGTACCATAGCAGTTCCGTAAAATGTTCTGCTAGCGCCTATTCTTGGGATTATAGCATCCGGTTTTGGCAGCTCTTTGCCTAGATAGTTTACCTTTAACTCATCTTTCATAATCTCGATGCTGCATTTTAAATAATCAATGACCTTTACTTCCCAACCTCTTTGTTCAGCTGCCTGAACTAGCCTTTTTGTCGAATATAGCTCTTTGTTTCTTGATAGTACATAGACTCTTATCGGTGTTGTTTTTTGTTGTGTAGCATCTTTTGGCTGTTCTACGGCAGCAGATTTTTTATGAGATTTTGAGAGATATTCTTGTGAAATATCAACTAAGAAATTTTTTTTAAGAAATTTTTTTCCAAGAAGCATAGGATATTTCATATCGGATCTATCCGTTAGTGATATAACCGTTGTATATCTTTTGCCGAAAAATTCAACTTTTGCTTTTATGGAGGGTCTTTGCTGTACCTCACCGTTTGAGCTTTTGATTTTTTTCATCTCATAAAGCGGCATATGCATCTCTTTACCGTGGTATGCAGGATGAACTTCATCAAGAAGTTTGAAATGGACTATATTGTTTTCATCTACAAAAATATCATCACAATGAAGCGCATTTGAATCGGCACCCGTGTCAATCTTTACATCAAGGTCGTATAAGTTTAAATCTGCAATTGAAATGATTTCTCTAGCACCGATAATTGTTTTTTCAGACATAAGACACATCCGCTATTTTGGTTAAATTATAACATAGAATGCAGAGAAAGTTTTACAAATTTGATAAAGAAAAATATGCTTTTTTTTAAGATTTTTTTTAGCGAAAAAAAAATTATTTGAGAGTATAATTTTGCTATAAAATTAAAATTTAAGAATAAGGAAATAACATAAATGTTCCATAAGTTTGTGGAGTATGTTTGTAAAGAAGGCAAATATGACATTTAAAGATTTGGAATTTGTTTTAGAGCTAAACGGTGTAATGAGAAAAGATGTTGAATACATCTTAGATTTTAGTAAAAAAAATGGCTTGGACAAAGAGCAAATTGATGATGAACTCGAAAAAATGGGTTATGAGAGATTGCTTGAAAATGAGTTTGGCGATGAGTATGACGATGATGAAGATGACGACTACGGGCATGTTCAAAAATTTCGACACAGAAGCAAGTTTTCCGAAGATTACGATTAAATTTTAAAGTAAATAGCGGATTTTAATCGATGCAATGACTTACAAAAGAGGTGGTCATTTGCTTCGCTTTTTAAATATATAGGAGAGCTTAAATGCAAAATCAGACAAATTTAATCAAATTAAATGACAAAATATCCGCAATGATAGAGAAGTATAGCCAACTAAAAGGTGAAAACGAGGCTCTAAGACTCGAAGTAGTAAAGCAAAAAGCAGAAAATGAGATAAAAAACCAAGAAATAGAAAAGTTGATTGAACAAAACAGTCTTAAAGATTTAGAGATAGAAGAGATAGTTCAAAAGATCGAAAGCATAATGGTTTAGCGTATGAGTAAAAAACTTGGCTTAAACATCGGCGGACGCCGTTTTGATGTTGATGTAGAAGATAGTTTTGCTCCTTTTTTAGAGAAACAGTTAAGAAAAGATTTTAATGTTGAAGGGAATAACGACTTGAAAATTCTTCTTCAAGCATACATAAGAAAAAACCATGAGCTTTTTACGCAAGAACAAAAAATAGAAGAACTTGTAGGAAAGCTAGATATTTCTTACTAAAATTTATTATTGTATAAGTTAAAAGTGATATAATTTCATCCTCTTAAAGAGGCAATGTGCGTCCGTAGCTCAGCTGGATAGAGCACTGGTTTGCGGTACCAGTGGTCAGGGGTTCAAATCCCTTCGGGCGTACCATATTTCGCTACATTTTATTTAAATCACTTAGCTGTTTATCTCACTTTTTAAAAATCTTGCAAGTTCGCTACAATTGATGATCTTTTCATTATAACTTAAATTCTCGTTCAAAAGTATTTCGACAAAAGCACTTCCCACGATAACACCATCAGCACCCTTTACTTTCTCTTTTGCAGTTTTTTTATTGACGCCAAATCCTACAAAAACAGGTGTTTGCGTATATTTTTTGATAGATGTGATGATAGGTTGTAAATTTTCTGCTGTTCCTGAGCCTGTAATTCCGGTGTATGCTACAAGGTAGATAAATTTTCTAGAATCTTTTACAATAGTTTTAATCCTCTGTTCTGTATCAGTCGGTGCAACAAAAGAGATGTTTGCAAGTTCTTTGGAGTTAAAAATGTCGTTATATATCAATGACTCTTCATACGGAAGATCCGGTATGATAAATCCATTAACGCCAAGCTCTTTTGCTTTCTGAAGTGTTTTATCAAACTTATGTTGATAAAAACTGTTGAAATAACCCATCCATAGTGTATCTACTTGAGGAGCAATAACTTTTGAAATCTCCAAGAGATCTTTAAATTTAAAACCAAGCTCCAGAGCTTTATGGTTAGCTTTTTCTATAAGCGGACCATCCGCAACCGGATCTGAAAACGGAACTCCGAGCTCAAGTGTATCGACCCCGCTCTCTTTAAGGGCAAGTGCCAAATCAATGCTAAAAGATTTTTCAGGATATCCTGAAGTTATATATGCAACCAGTTTTTTCAATTTGACTCCAAATCAGGTAATTTAAGCAGAGAGTATTTTATGCGTGTGAGTTCATTGTCAAGCCTTAGATCATCTCTCCATATGGCAAACATATCGCTAACATCAAGAAGCCAGTTTATGGTCTCTTCGTTGACGCTGCTCTTATTTGCTCTTATTTCATCTAAAACGCTCTCGACAAAAGCTGCTAATTTTGACATAGGTGTCAACTGCAAAAAAGCAGATGAAGACTTTATGTTGTGAAAAACCCTAAAGAGTTCATTTATGCTTTGCTCAAACATGTCCGGTTTTCTTAGGTCTAAAATCATACTCTCCATACAGTCTATCATTATAGAGTAGTGGTCTAAAAATTCATCGACTATTTCATAATCAAAGTTAGAATCTAAGACACTTTTAGCACCCATCCAAAATATCTCCTATATAATGGAGATTATAGCACTTTTTTGCAATCCGTTCAATAAATAAGGCGTTTAAAAAAACTGCCAAATGGTTAAACCCAGTTTTTCTCAAGCACAAAAGAGACTCTTTCTTTGGCATTTGGCGCTATCTCTTCTATTTTTTCTATCTCTTGAAGTCTTGGGAGCAACCCTTGAGAATTGGCTACTTGTATAGATAAGCCCGGTCTTGCATTGAGCTCAAGAAGCATAGGTCCGCGTTTTTCATCTAGTACGATATCTACGCCCAAATAGCCTAATTTTGTCATATCGTAGCACTTAGCGCTTAGTTCTAAAAGTTCTATCCAATTTTCTAATTCTATTTTATCGAGGCTATTTTTGGTATCAGGGTGCTCATAAACTCTTGTTTGTTCCTGTACGGCAGAAATTGCTTTAGCACTTTTTATATCTATTCCTACACCGACTGCACCTTGATGAAGGTTTGCTTTTCCGTCGGATGATTTTGTAGAGAGCCTTAGCATAGCCATAATAGGGTACCCCCTAAAAACAATAATTCTAATATCAGGAACGCCTTGATATGAGTATTTTTTTAAAACAGAATTTGCAATAACCAAATCTTCAAATATAGCGACATCCGGAGTGCTGCTTAGTGAATAAAGTCCTGATAGGATATTTGTAACATGTCGCATAATTGTTTCAATCGTGATAATTTCATCGTTTGTTTTTACAAAACCCTCTTTTGTTTTAGATTTTATGACTAAAATCCCTTTTCCGCCTGAACCTCTGGAGGGCTTAATGACAAAAGCATCTAGAGGTTCTAACTTTTTTGAGAGCTCTTTTACATCGTGTTGATGGGCAATAGTAAAAAAAAGATTTGGTGTGCTGATACCCATTTTTTGAGCTAAGAGTTTTGTTTGTAGTTTGTCGTCAACCAAAGGATAGAGTCTTCTGTCATTATACTTCGATATATAGTTTACATTTCTCTCATTCATACCCAAAATACCGTTTTTTTTGAGTGTGTTAAAGGTTGCAAGAAAAGCCATTATTGACCTTTAAACTCTCTAAATCTATAGAGCTCTAAGAGCCTATAGCCGGTATATCTGCCAAGAAAGAGCATAAATGAGAGAAGTATAAAGTTAAGCTCCGGAAAGTTAAAGGTTAGATGCTCGACAAAAGAGTTTTGCATTGCCAGATAAGCAAGCGTAGCAACAAAAAGGCTTCCTCCTCCTTGAATAAATACCTCTTTTGCTCCTTCTTCTTCCCAGAGTATAGACATCCTCTCAATTGTCCATGCTAAAATGATGATAGGAAAAGCCGCAACGGTCATTCCCGTGTTAAACCCCAGATTATACCCGATGAGGCTTGCAGTAACCATCATAAAAATAACAACGACTATTGTGGTGGCTATTCTTGCAACCAATAGAAGGTTAAGATATGATAGATAGTTTCTAATGACAAGACCCATGGCTACGATAACAATAAAAGCCGTAATGCCAGGAAGAAGAGAAGTTTGTAAAAATGCCATTGCTATGAGAACAGGCATAAATGTTCCGGATGTTTTAATGCCTACGATCAGTCGTAAAAATACCGTAATAAGAGCGCCAAGCGGTAATAAAAGCAGCATCTTAAATATGCCTTGTTCTTCTATTGGCAAAGAGTGTATGCTAAATAGTCTAAAAATTGATTTGTCATAGTAAACTTTTGCAAGCTCCATATTTGAAATATTTTGCTCTATCATAGAAAAAGTGACTTTTGCGTCTTCTGCTCCGCTGATATCAAGAAGAGAGTTTCCTCTATGCCATAAAAAGAAGTTTTCTTCTATATTTTTCTCTGCGCTAAGTGTGTCAAAAAGCACCCATTTACCGTTAGTATATATTTCAATCATCGATATTAAGCTTTGGTTTCTTCTGGCATCTTCTAGCTTTAGCCCCATAGCAATTCTGCTTTGAACTCCTGCTTGATTTAGGATTGCATTTATAACTTCCACTCGATCTTTATTGTATAAAAGAAGTGAAGAGCTCTCCCCCATAGATTTGCTTGCAAAGAGTTTGATAAGCTCTATTGTTAGTGTTTCATCATTGCTTGAGCGGCTTTTTGCCTCGCTTAGTATATCTTCTATCGCAAGTTCTTCGGCTTTTGTCCACATAAGAGAAGAGAGTTTTTTATCCTCTGTGTTGATCTGCTGTGTCGGTGGTTGTTGTGAGTCTCCTCGTGCAGCTTGAACTTTATAATAAAGAGTCTGCTTTGAAGTAGCTTCTCTAATGCTCCATTGTGCTTTTTTTTGTCCGTTTTCTTCAACTTTGTTAAAGCCGTATCCTGCAGAAGAGCTTTGCTCAAAAAATATTTTATAGTTTGGAACTTCACTCGGCACACTTAAGGATATCATAGTCGGGGTGTTTGGATTTGCCAAAAATTCAACTTTTGCCTCAATAAGCCAAACCTTTGTCTCTTCACCCGGTAAAAACGGTATCTGAGTTTGATGATGTCTTTGGTATGCTATAAATATACCAAGCCCGATGTGAAGAAGTATGATAAAATAAAAACTAAACTTAATCATTTTGTTTTAGTATCCGCCAGAGGCGCCAAATTTTTTCCGCTTATATCGATAACTGCTATATCTTTGAGAATATTTCTTCCTATTAGAACGGCAAAGTTCATAGAAGCCCTGTTTGCAAGAGTAAACTCTGCTAAGTCTGAATGGTTACCGATATCTATTTTTAGCTTTATAACGATTCTTTTGTCGCTTTTATCTTTTTGTGAAGATTGAAAGACCGTCGCATATCTTGCAATTTTTGTCTCTATAGCGTGAATCGTATTGTTTTTTCTATCTACAAAGTCAAATCTAACCCAGTTCGCGCCGTCTCTTTGAAACTCAAAGATATTTCTTGCATCAATTGATGAGGTTTCGGCGCCTGAGTCGATTCTAGCGGCTGCTATTAGAGCAGGCGGGTCAATTCTGACATCTTCAAACTCGCCTACTATAAACTTGCCTGCTAAAAGACACGGCTCTTTTAGTGTTTTATAGACGACTACTTTTTCTTTTTCTTTTTCTTTTTCTTTTTCCTGCAAACGCTCTTGTTGTTGCGGCATTATGGTAGCTGCATTTTGCGCTTTAAGAGATTTGATTGCTTCTTGAAGCTCTTTGGTGATTTTATCTTCAAGTTGAATTTGCGTTGTTTGAATCTGTGTTTTTATAGTGTGAGTATTGCTGTTTTGTTTTAGAGTAAAAGCATCCAGCAAATCTTCTTCTTGTGTTTTTACTTCATTTTTTAAATCTTTTATGGAGCGCTCAAGAGTTAGAAACTGTGCATTAAGCGACTCAGTATCATTTTTTTGGGTAGGCACATATGTATGGGTACAACCAACAAAAGCAAGAGGGAAAATAGTGGTTAATAGAAAATGAGTTCCCTTTTTATGCACCTACCTATCCTTCGTTTTAGTTCCTCGAATTATACTACCATAATTATAAACTTTGATATTCTTTAATCAACTTTATGCGTTATTGCAAAATTTTAGTTAAAATTACTATTATCAAATATAAGAGTTTTACAAGTATGAAAAAAATGACAATCAATTCTATAAAAAAAAGTAAGGGTGTCACGCCTCTGGTGATGATTACTGCTTATGACGCGCTTTTTGCAAGGTTGTTTCAAGAAGAAGCAGATGTGTTGCTTGTCGGTGATAGCCTAAATATGAGTTTTGCAGGTAAAAGTGATACTCTAAGTGCAACGCTAGAACAGATGATATACCATACAAATGCAGTTGCTATGGGAGCAAAAGAGACTTTTTTGATATGTGATATGCCTTTTGGCACCTATGTTAACAAAAAAGAGGCACTAAAAAATGCTATCAAAGTTTTTCAAGAAACACCTGCCGATGCCATCAAAATAGAAGGCGGTGAAGACAAAGCCGACATTGTTGCACATCTTTGCTCAAACGGTATTGCGGTATGCGGGCATATAGGGCTTTTGCCTCAAGCAGTTCGTTCAGAAGGCGGCTACAAGGTCAAAGGCAGAAGCGATGAGGGAAGGGCATCTCTTATAAAAGATGCAAAAGCAATTGAGAAAGCAGGCGCTTTTTGTATAGTTATAGAGGGAGTAAAAGCCGATGTGGCTGCAGAGGTTGCAAAAAGTGTTTTGATTCCGGTCATAGGCATAGGCGCAGGAAACGGAGTAGATGGGCAAGTTTTGGTATGGAGTGATATGCTTGGTTTTTTTGAGGAGTTTACGCCAAAATTTGTAAAAAAATATTTAGACGGTGCTTCCTTGGTTAAAAGTGCGGTTAAAAAGTATAGTGATGAAGTAAAAACAAGAGAATTTCCACAAGAGATTCATACATACTGATGCAAGAGAAACAATGCAAAGAATAGTAGAAATAGAGAAATTTGATGCCGAAGAGAGTTCTGAGATATCTCTTCGTCCAAATGCTTGGAGTGAGTATATAGGACAAGAGCAGATTAAAAAAAATCTGGGTGTTTTTATAGAAGCAAGCAAAAAAAGAGGCGAAGCGCTTGATCATATCCTTTTTTACGGACCTCCTGGGCTTGGCAAGACTACATTGGCTCTTATAGTTGCAAACGAGATGAATGCAAACATAAAAGTCACTGCTGCTCCGATGATAGAAAAAAGCGGTGATTTGGCCGCAATTTTAACAAATTTGCAAGAAAATGATATACTTTTTATAGATGAAATACATCGACTATCTCCTGCCGTTGAAGAGATACTTTACTCATCTATGGAAGATTTTAGGATAGATATCATCATAGGTAGCGGTCCGGCTGCACAAACAGTCAAAATTGATTTGCCCCGTTTTACGCTTATAGGAGCTACAACAAGGGCAGGAATGTTGTCAAATCCTCTAAGAGATAGATTTGGGATGAATTTTAGAATGCAGTTTTATAACCCGGAGGAGCTGTCTAAAATTATTGCCCAAGCCTCAAAGAAGCTTTTTAAGACTATAGAGCATCAAGCAAGCGTAGAGATAGCAAAGCGAAGCAGAGGGACTCCCCGCATAGCACTAAGACTGCTTCGTCGTGTAAGAGACTTTGCAGATGTGGCAGATGAAAAAGAGATAAATCATATAACAACGCAGTATGCTCTTGATGAGCTAGGTATTAACTCTTATGGATTTGATGAGATGGATATTAGACTTCTAAATCTCTTGGTTGAAGCAAACGGCAGAGCTATGGGACTTAGCACGATTGCAGCAGCTCTTAGCGAGGATGAGGGAACAGTTGAAGATGTAATAGAGCCTTATCTTATAGCTAACGGGTACTTAGAGAGAACCGCAAAGGGCAGAAAGGCAACTCAAAATACATTTATGGTTTTAAATGTAGCACCCTCAAAATCCAACGAAAAAGGACTTTTTTGAAACCTCAATATTTTGTAGCACTTCTCTTTGCAACATCTATTTACTGGATGTATCTTTTATATGCACCGTTTCTACTTGCTATAACTATTGCTATTTTGCTCGCTATATCTACATCCAACATACAAGACTTTTTTCTTAAATATTTAAAAAATAAATTTTATGCTTCGCTTGTATCTACAATTTTGCTTGCCGTACTCTTTTTTGTTCCGCTTGGCTATTTTTTGATAACACTTAGCATAAAACTAAACAATCTTGACCCTCAAATCTTCATAAATATCAAAGAGTATATTAGTGCGAAAATAGACAACCCTCCCGAGTATCTTATTTTCATTAAGCCCTACATTTTAGAAAATATGGAAAAGTTTGATTTGGCATCTTTTGAAGCAAAAGCACTATCTTACACGGGAACGGTCGGAGCTATTAGTATCGGTTTTTTTAAAAATGCTTTTTTGATGATTGTTTTTTACTTCTTTGTTCTTTA
Source organism: Campylobacterota bacterium (assembly GCA_030837195.1). Lineage (GTDB taxonomy): Bacteria > Campylobacterota > Campylobacteria > Campylobacterales > Sulfurimonadaceae > Sulfurimonas. The sequence goes on along the minus strand of JAUPKZ010000001.1, from coordinate 48,223 downwards.
TAACGGAGAGCATATTTTTACATTTTTAAGAAGAGTAGTACAGATGAGCAGTGAGGAGAGTTCAACACTTCTTAAAGAGCTCTCGTCGGTCATGGGAGTTGTTTTTTACTCTATCATCATTAATGCTATGCTACAAGGCATTCTCTTTGGCGTGGCAATATCTTTTATGGGCTACAACGGCGTTTTATTCGGTGTTATGTATGGGTTTGCTTCGCTTATACCGGTCATAGGTGGAGCCGTTATGTGGCTTCCTTTTATGCTCTTTGAATTCTCTTTAGGCAATGAGGCTAACGGTATATTTATTGCGCTTTACTCTATCGTAATGATCTCAATTATTGCAGATACTTTTATAAAACCGCTTATTATCAAAGAGATAAGTCAAAAACTTCTAAAAGAGGATGATACAAAAATCAATGAACTTGTTATATTTTTTGCAATTATTGCAGGGCTTGCGACATTCGGGTTTTGGGGGATGATTTTAGGTCCTGCCATAACAGCGTTCTTTTTAACTCTTTTGAAACTTTTTGAGGCAAGAACAAAAGAATATACGATATAAAAAGGCTATTTTTTATAGATTTGAGGGTAATCACCTTTAAATTTGCGATGTATCCAAAACCAAAATTTAGGTTCTTTGTAGATTAAAGAACTAAGCCAATCGGCTTGAAGCTGAGTTGCCTTTTGTATGTCTTCTTTCTCATTGTCTGTTCTTTGGATTGGGATTTCGTCAAAAAATATAAGCTCATAATTCTCTTCATCTGTACTTATCATTGTTGCAGGAACGATTGCGGCATTGTATTTTCTAGCCAAATAGGCGGGGCTTGGTGTTTGAAAAACCTTTTTGCCTAAAAACTCGACTTCAATACCTTCTCTTTTATTGATGGAGGTGTCTATCAAAATACCGCTTGCCCCACCTTTTTTTATAAGGTTTATTAGAGGTTTTATGACATTTGTTTTTTCAAAAGAACCGTTTCCAAAACTAGAGCGGGACTCTAAAACCCATTTTTCATACTCTTTATTTTTCATTTTTTTAAAGACCACGGATACCGGTTCTATGAAAGCTCCTATGGAAATTCCGCCCATTTCCCAAGCGCAGTAGTGAGGAGTTACATATATGATTGCTCTGTTTTGAGAGTGAATGGCATCTACGATTTCTTTATTTTTTATGGTTATTTTCTTTGCCAGTTCCTCTTTGGATATATGCCTCATCTCCATAAGATGAAAAAAATTAAGCAAGAGATTTCTAAAGCTATATTTTACTATATCCTCTTTTTCTTTGTGCGTAAGCTTATCTTCAAAAATAAAATCTAGATTTATAAAACCGACTTTTCGGTAGCGAGAAGATATATAATAAGCAAGCGTTGCTAAAAAAGTAAAAAAACTTTTTCTTACCGCTTTAGGCAAAATCATTAAAAATTTTTCAAACAGTAAAAAAAGTTTAAACCCCATCTAGACTCCTAAAATAGAATTATATCAAATCAATCAAATCAAATAGCTAATGAAATTGTTATAATCCCTTTGTTATAATCACATAAAACAATATTTTACAAGGTAAGTATAAGATGATAATACCTGACATACAAAATTTTTCCGAGGGTCGCACAAAGGCGAGAGCTTATTTTTGTTATCTTTTTTCTAAAAATATTCCAAATAGGCTCCCTTCTCTCTCCGTAGAGATGATAATGCCTCGCCTATTAAAAATTAAAGCAGATTTAGAGCACTGTGAGGGTGTTTATCTTCTGGATCACAGAGGCGTTCAGGTTTCGCCTACAATTACTCCGACAAAAAGAATAGATGATGATATCGGAAAAATAAGAGCCGATAGAGCATACTACTATCGTGCAGTAAGAGAAGGCAGATGTACCATAACAGATCCCTACCCATCGCTTATTACAGGCGATTTAACCGTTACCTCTTCACAGCCTATTTACGATGAACACGGAGAGTTAAAATATGTTGCTTGTCTTGATATGCCGCTAAATGAAGTCGTGCTTATCTCTCGTTCAAGCAGATTTGATAAATTTTCTATAAATTTATTTAGATATGTATATATGGTATTTGCTTTTGCTCTTATGTCGGTTTCGCTTCTTCTTTTTTTCAAAGGTATTCAGAGCTTTTTTGTTTACGAGATAACACCGGGTCACTTTAAAATAGGAGATGTTTTTGAAGCAACAATTCTTCTTACGCTCTCTTTAGCAATATTTGACCTTGCAAAAACGCTTATTGAAGAGGAGATATTTGGCAGGATTAAAGAAAATAGTATCTCAGGACCTCATAAAACAATGGTTAGATTTTTGGGTTCAATTATCATAGCACTTTCCATAGAAGCTCTTATGCTTGTATTTAAATTTGCTATTACCGACCCTGAAAAACTTATCTATGCAATGTATATCGTAGCAGGTGTTTCATTGCTTCTTGTAACTCTTGCGGTTTATATAAAATTTACAAAATTAAAGATTGAAGAATGATAGGTATCGTTGACTACAATATGGGAAATTTGGCAAGTGTTCAGAATGCATTTGCCTCTTTGGGTACAAAAACGGCGGTAGAGAGCGACCCCGATAAATTTAAATCCTACGATAAATTGCTTCTGCCCGGAGTAGGTGCTTTTGGGGATGCGATGGAGCATCTAAGAGAGAGAAATATGGTAGAAGCTCTTAGAGAGTATGCACAAAGCGGTAAATATATGTTTGGTATATGTCTTGGAATGCAGCTTCTTTTTGAGAGCAGCGAGGAGTTTGGATTTCATGAGGGACTGTCTCTAATTCGTGGAAATGTTAGCGCTTTTGATACTACAAAGTTTAGCCAAAATTTAAAAGTTCCGCATATGGGATGGAATAGAATGTTTACAAAAAAGCACCCTCTTTTTGATGGTTTGGATGAGGAGCATTACCTCTACTTTGTACACAGTTTTCATGTAAACTGCACCGATGAAGAAGATATCATAGGAAGAACTATTTATGGTTATGAGTTTACCTCTGCGGTTGCTCATAACAATATACTCGGCATACAGCCTCACCCTGAAAAAAGCCATAAAAACGGGCTTAAAATATTAGAAAATTTTATAAAATTATAGGAATAGAGATGACATTATATCCGGCGATAGATTTAAAAGACGGCAAAGCCGTAAGGCTTACAAAAGGGCTTATGGAGAGTGCAAAAATTTACTCTGATGAACCGTGGCTTCTTGTGAAGAAATTTGAAGAAATGGGCGCTGAATGGGTGCATTTAGTTGACTTAAACGGCGCATTTGCGGGCGAGCCAAAAAATCTAGAGCAGATTGTTAAAATCAGACAAAACTGCAGCGTTAAGCTTGAGCTTGGCGGCGGTATCCGCGATGAAGCAACAATCAAAAAAATGGTAGAGATAGGAATTGATAGAGTTATACTCGGTTCTATTGCGGTAAAAGACCCTCAGTTTGTAAAAGATATGGCAAAAAAGTACAGGATTGCAGTAGGAATTGATGCAATTGATGGTTTTGTAGCGGTTGAGGGATGGGGTGAAGTAAGTTCTATGAGAGCAACCGATTTGGCTAAAGAGTTTGCAAATGCAGGAGTCGATGCAATTATTTGTACGGATGTAAGCAAAGATGGAACACTAAGCGGCGTAAATGTCGATTTTACCGTTGAAATCGCAAAAGCAAGCGGTATTAGCACGATTGCTAGCGGAGGCGTAAGAGATGAGAGAGATATAGAAGCTCTTACAGCTACAAAGTGCGTTGATGGTGTTATTATAGGCAAAGCATATTATGAGGGTACTCTTGATTTAGAAAAAATGTTTAAGCAGTGCTTAATCATAATGTAAATAAAATTTAGCTATGATAATATAGATTTTAAAATATTTTAAAGAAAAGGATTTCGTTTGAAATTACTTGTTGTTGACGATAGCTCTACGATGCGTCGAATCATTAAAAATACTTTGGTTAGACTTGGTCATCAGGATATATTAGAAGGCGGTGACGGGGTCGAGGGTTGGAATGCACTTAATAGCAATCCGGATATAGATATGCTTATAACGGATTGGAATATGCCTGAGATGAACGGTTTGGAGCTTGTAAAAAAAGTTCGTGCAGATAGCAGATTTTCCGATTTACCGATTATAATGGTTACTACCGAAGGTGGTAAGGCAGAAGTTATAACAGCTCTTAAAGCAGGGGTTAACAACTATATAGTGAAGCCTTTTACACCGCAAGTACTCAAAGAAAAACTTGCTGCAGTTATGGGTATTGAGGGGTAATGCAAGAACATTACTATGAACTAGTTGTTAAAGTTTCCTCGCATCACTCACTATTTAGCGACTTTTTAGCAGACACGCTGCCGGATGGATTTGAAGAGATTGATGATGGATTTATCATTAGAAGTGAAGATGACCTTGAAACAATAGCATGGGGCTTGGAGCAGTTTAGAGAAGCTTTGCAAAAAGCAGTGGGTCAAAATATAGAGATTGAGTGCAAGCAGACAAAATTGCTTAACAGTGATTGGGTCGCGCTCTATCAGCAGAGCATACAGCCTTTAACAATAGATAAATTTTATATACATCCGACATGGAATGAGCCAAGCAATGAGCTTATAAATATAGCCATCAACCCTGCATTGGCGTTTGGAACCGGGCATCATCCGACAACGGAATCGGCATTAAGAGCAATTGCAAAATATGTAAAAAAAGGCGATAAAGTTTTAGATGTAGGCTGCGGAAGCGGTATCCTCGGTGTCGGAGCAATTAAACTAGGCGCTATCGTGGACGCTTGCGATACCGATAGTCTTAGCATTCAAAACAGTATCGAAAATGCACAGCTAAACAAAGTCTCATTTGAAAATATATGGGAAGGCTCTTGTAATAAGGCAAAAGATGTTTATGATTTGGTAGTTGCCAATATCGTTGCGGATGTTTTAGTATTTATAGCAAACGATATTAAAAAAGTTCTAAAAGAAGAGGGTATATTGATACTCTCAGGTATATTGGATAAATATGAACAAAAAGTTTTAAAATGTTATGCAGATTTTAAAATAGAAGAGAAAATAGCTCAAGACGGTTGGGTTACATTAGTGTTAAGCAGGAAATAATATGCAAAATCAAGAAAATAATAACAATAATAAAAATAATAATTTTTTTAACCAAAATCCCCTAATAACATTTGCGATTTTTTCGGTAATCATAATAATGCTATTTAGAGCAATTATCGGTGAAAATCCGGCTTCGGATGAAGTGCTTGGCAGTGCAAAAAGAGCTAAGCAAGTTACCTATTCGGAGTTTAAATCGCTTGTCGCATCTAAAGGATTGAAAAAAGTTGAAATAGGTCAGAGCTATATAAAAGCATATGGAGCCGACAATACAACGCTTTATACTACAAGAATCATAAAAGGCGATGATACGCTAGTTCAAGAGCTTGAAAAAAACGGCATAGAGTATGACGGTTTTAGCGAAACAAATTGGTTTACGGAGATGTTTGGATGGCTATTTCCGTTTTTAATAATTATAGCAATATGGATGTTTTTTGCAGGAAGAATGCAAAAGAGTATGGGCGGCGGTATTTTGGGAATGGGCGCATCAAAGCGAATGATAAATTCCGAGAAGCCTAAAACTAAATTTGATGATGTCGCAGGTGTAGAAGAGGCAAAAGAGGAAGTTCAAGAGATAGTTGACTTTTTAAAATATCCGGGAAGGTATGTTGAGATTGGTGCAAAAATACCAAAAGGCGTGCTTCTTGTCGGAAGCCCCGGAACTGGTAAAACGCTACTTGCAAAAGCTGTAGCAGGCGAAGCGAGTGTGCCTTTTTTCTCAGTTACAGGCTCTAGTTTTATAGAGATGTTTGTTGGGGTAGGGGCTGCTAGAGTCAGAGATTTATTTGAACAGGCAAAAAAGGATGCTCCAAGCATTATATTTATAGATGAGATAGATGCTATAGGTAAAAGCCGTATGGCAGGTGCATCTATGGGCGGTAATGATGAGAGAGAACAGACTCTAAACCAGCTTCTAGCAGAGATGGATGGATTTGGCACGGATACTCCTATAATTATATTAGCCGCTACAAACAGACCTGAGATACTTGACCAAGCGCTTCTTAGACCGGGTAGATTTGATAGACAGGTACTTGTAGATAAGCCGGATTTTGAGGGGCGTGTAAAAATACTAAAAGTCCATGTTAAAGGCGTTAAAATGGACGATGATGTCGAGCTTGAAGAGATTGCGCGACTGACTGCAGGACTAGCAGGTGCGGATTTGGCAAATGTTGTAAACGAGGCAGCTCTTTTAGCCGGTAGAAAAAGCCAAAAAACGGTAAAGCAAAAAGACCTATACGAATCTGTTGAGAGAGCGTTAGCTGGACTTGCTAAAAAATCAAGAAGAATAAACCCTAAAGAGAAAAAGATTGTTGCATACCACGAGAGCGGGCATGCACTTATGGCAGAAACGACCGAGGGTGCAAAAAAAGTTTCAAAAGTCTCAATTGTTCCAAGAGGATTAGCAGCGCTAGGATATACTCTAAATACGCCTGAAGAAAATAAGTTTATGGCTCAAAAACATGAGCTTTTAGCAGAAGTTGATGTACTCTTAGGCGGACGAGCGGCAGAGGAAGTTTTTATAGGCGAGATTTCGACTGGTGCCGGAAATGATTTAGAAAGAGCAACTGATATCATAAAAGCGATGGTGCAGACCTACGGTATGAGTGATGTCGCAGGGCTTATGGTACTAGAAAAGAGCAGACAGTCATTTTTAGGCGGTTATGGACAGAGCTCAAGAGAGTATAGTGATAAAATGGCAGAAGAGATGGATGCATTTATAAAATCTACACTCAAAGAAAGATATGAAGATGTCGTAAAAAGATTAAGGGAGTATAGCGGTGCTATTGAGAGTATCGTTAAACTTCTCTATAAAAAAGAAAATATTACCGGTGACGAAGTTAGAGATATAATATTAAATTTTGAAAAAGCGAACAATATAGAGTCAAAAGTCGTAGTGCTGGTCAATGACATTGAAGAGGAGTTAAAAGCCGATGCAAAAATGTCTAATGGCGAAACAGAAAAGAAGAACGGCTCCAAAAAAAATATAGAGGTGCAGGATGAAGAGTAATCTCTTACCTATTGCAAGAGAAGGATGGTACTTTTTATATGTTTCAGCGGCTCTTTTCTTGTTTTTTGCTTTTTTAGATTTTGACAATCTTGAATTTATGGCTTTTTTGGCAACGGCTTTTTTTGTTTATGTTTTTAGAAATCCAGAAAGAGAGAGTGTTGCATATGAGCAAGAGAGTGTAGTAAGTCCCGTAGATGGAGTAGTCGTATCTATTGAAGAACTTAGTCAAATGAATGAATATAAAGTTGAGATAGATAGTACATACTTTAATGTATCTCTTCTTAGAGCTCCTTTTACTGCTTCACTACAAAGAATTAACATAAATCACGGTGCCAGACTTCAACTAAATAGTCCATTGGCAAAAGATATAAATGAAAATGCAGAGATAGTATTTAGTAATAAAAGCGGATATACTATTAGAATTATTCATATGTTAAAACAGAGTTTTAAATCCATAGAAATAGATGCCTATGAAGGTAAAAATGTACTTCAAGGCGTGAGATACGGTTTTATGTTAAATGGCATCACAACTATTTATGTTCCTAGAAATTTCAGACTAAATATCGATGTAGGAAATGAGTTGCGCGCTTCTGAAACACTAATCGGGTATTTTACGGCAGAAAAAAAGAGTTAGTTTTTTTCTTCTGCTTGATTTTTTTCAAATAGTAATTTTTCGGAGTCAATTCCAAAATCAAAAAACTGTGTGTTAAAGTTATTTTTTGCAATTTTATAAAATTGTATAAGTGCTCCTTCATTATTTTTTGATTCTAGATACAAAAGCCCAAGGGCATATCTGCTCTCTAAAAAAGTAAAATCTCTCATTTTTGATAACTCTAAAAGCGCTATTGCATTTGCATGATGATTTGCTGCTGTTGAAGCAACTGCGCCTAAAAATAGTGTTTGAGTATCTTTTACTTTTAGATTGTCTATTAGGTTGTTGTAGTGCATAAATGACTCTTCAAAATCTTTATTATATAGAGATGTAAGGGCAAGTGCGCTTGTTAGCTCCTTAGTTGACTCCGTAGTGGACTCTAAAACTGCTTCAAGTTGTTTTTTTAGAAAAAACAGTTTGCCGGTAATAAGATTTTGTTGAATATATAGATATCTTACGACACTTGGGCCGAAATAGAGATCGTTAAAGTCAAAGTTTTGTACTTTAAGATAGTTAAGAACCTCTTTTGCATACTCTTTTGTTTTTAGGTCTTTAAAGTGTGCATCGATATACATTATATGAGGAACAATTTCATCCGGAAGCAAAATAGAGAGTTTCTTAGATGCCTTTTGAGCTAAGTCGGCATTATTTAGTTTGAGTGCTATTATGGTATCAAGTGCTAGATAAAGAGGAGTTTGTTTATACTCTCTCTCTATCCAGTCGGAAGTAGCAAAAGTATCGTCTTCGCTTAGATGCAGCAGGGTTGTGTAGAGTTCTATATCTTCACTTTTCTCTTCATGTGATATGGCATCTTTTAAAATAGAGAGCAGCTTTGAGCTATCTTTATCGATGAGTTGTGCCGTCATAACTGCATATATACCGGATAGATAATTTTTTGCATCAAGGTTGTATGAACGCAAAAAATGTTTATGTGCTTCTGACATATTGTCAAGTTGAGCATAAGTGAGTGCTAGATTATAGTGTAAAACAGAGTGTTTTGGTTGCACATCTACGAGCTTTTGCAAAATTTCGTTTGCATCTCGCAGCTTAAATGAGAGGGCTTTTTGAATTGCTCTGACAATCTCTTTATTTACACTTGAAGATGCGACGCTCTCTTGCAGATATCCTTGAGCCGAAGCAATATTTTCGACAAAGATATTTGCAGTTCCTTTTCTTATATAGTTAATTGTTTGATTTGCATTGAAAGTTTTGTATGGGGAGAAATAGAAGATTTTTTGGTAGTTAGCACTTTTGCTTTTGCTTATGATATCTCTATATTTTGTTTGAGCCTCATCCGGTTCAAATAGTGAGCTCTTTAAAAAAACTTTTATCGGATAGGGCTTATATGCTTCTTCGCCAAACATATCGGTAACATTTTCTATCTCTTTTGCAGCATCTTGAATTTGACCTGCTTTTAGATAGACATATCCAAGAGCGACTTGAGATTTGACGGGTTCGGTATTGTTTTTTATAGAGTTTTGCAGATAATCTTTAGCAAGAGCAAGATCGCCTATTCTTGCATATAGCAAACCTAATGCGAAGTCATTTTCAAGCTGTGTGTTTTTTTCTAAAACTTCAATTGCTTTATAGTCATTTTTAAAAAGAGCATTTATTTTAGCACTAAGATTATTTTGTATGTTGCTATATTCATTTGTAGTCGGGTTGTTTAGAGAGCTGAGAGCTTCGTAATAATTACCTTTATAGTAGTTTACAAGCGTATAGTAGTAAGAATAAAGAGGAGATTGGTTTTCATACGGTAAAAATGCATGTGCTAAATCTATATAGTAGTTGAAACTCTCTTTATTGTTTAGATGTAAAGAACATACTGCCGCATTAATGGCACTTACACATCTGTTTTCATTGTTGTGTATTGCTCTTTGAAAGTTCCCAAGAGCGTTTTCGTATTGACCATCCTTTAGTTGCGCAACGCCTAAGTTATAAGCAGACACAGCTTCGCTGTGTTGTGCGATTTTTTCGTATAGTAAAAGAGCTTCATTTTTTGAACCGTTTGAGTATAGATAGTCGGCTTTAGCTATCATATTTTCAAGCTTGCTTGGCTCAATAACCTCTGTGCTGTTTTCAAGTTTTTCTTCAATTTGTTGAGTAGAAGCAATATTTGGAGTTGTTGTTTTTTTTTGTTTTAGCAAAACAATAGTCAAAACAATAAGTAGAATAATAAGAAATAATCCGATACCGGCTATGATAATCTTTTTTTTATCCGGCAGAAATATTTTTTTTGAGCCGGAAGAGGATTTTTTTGCACTTGCGCTTTCATTTGCAAGGTCACCTTCTTCTATGATTATAATCTCTTCTTCTAACTCACTCGCCATTAGCTGCCTTGGGTAATATTACTTTTATACTAGCAAAAATTATGCCATATGATTAATTTAAGTATGGTTCTAACGCCTTTGGAATGGTGATGCTTCCGTCTTCATTTTGAAAGTTCTCCATAATAGCGACTAGCGTTCTTCCTACTGCCAAAGAAGAGCCGTTTAAAGTATGAACAAGCAGGTTTTTGTCATTCTCTTTAAAGCGAATTTTTGCGCGTCTTGCTTGAAAATCCCGTGTGTTTGATACTGAGCTTATTTCTCTATACCTGTTTTGTCCCGGAAGCCAAACCTCGATATCTACGGTTTTTGCTGCGCCAAAACCAAGATCTCCGCTACAGAGCATTACAAGACGGTGAGGAAGTTCTAGGGCATTTAGCAAATCGGATGCACAAGCAACCATTTCATCAAACACTTTATCGCTCTCATCCGGTGTCGTGATGGCAACAAGCTCTACTTTGTGAAATTGATGCTGTCTTATCATCCCTCTTGTATCGCGTCCTGCTGCGCCTGCTTCTTTTCTAAAGCAAGGAGTGTAAGCCGTCATTTTTATAGGAAGAGCCTCTTTTGGAATTATTTCGTCTTGATAGAGATTTGTAACAGGGACTTCTGCCGTCGGGATTAGAAATAGTTCTTGATCTTGAAGTTTATAGAGATCTTCTTCAAATTTCGGAAGTTGTCCTGTTCCCTCTAGCGCTGCTCTGTTTACGATTGCAGGAACGCTAACTTCTGCAAATCCTCTTTTTGAGTTAAAATTTAACATAAAGTTTATAAGCGCCCTCTCTAGTTTTGCACCCATCCCAAAAGCAACACTAAAGCGACTGGTTGCAAGTTTAACGCCTCTTTCAAAATCTATCCATCCGTTTTGCTCAGCTAGCTCCCAATGCTCTTTTGGAGTAAAGGCAAACTCTTTTGGAGTCAGCACTTTTTTTATCTCTAGATTGTCATCTTCGCTTGCTCCCGTAGGTACATCCTCATCAGGGATATTTGGAATTGCCATTGCGATTTTTTCTAACTCATCTTCTTTGATGCGTTGAACTTCTATGGCTTCTGCGATTTTTATTTTGTTTGCATCAACTTTTTGTTTTAGTTCACTTGTGTCTTTGCCTTGTTGTTTATAAAGTCCAAACTCTTTGCTCATACTGTTTTGAGCAGCTTGAAGGTTCTCATATGTAGCTTTTGCTTCTTTTAACTCTTGGTTTTTGGTTTTTAGCTCTTCAAGGAGCTTTGCATCGACATTTTTTCGAGATAGTTTTGTGCTTACTTCATCAAAATCTTTTTGCAATAGTTTTAAATCAATCATTCTTTTTTCCATTAAATAAGTATCGTAATTATAGCAAAATAAAATATTTAAGCATATTCTATGATAAAATAGAGCATTTTAAAATTTTCAAGGGGCTTTGCGCAGATGCCATTTAGCAGTGAGATAATTATTGACTCTTTAGAACAAAATATTTTTGTAAAAGACAGTTCATATACCTATATTTTTGTAAATAAAGCTTTTGCATTGTTTATGGGGAAAACTCCGCAAGATTTTATAGGGAAAAGCGATTTTGATATATTTCCAAGGGAGCTTGCGCAAAAATACAGAGATGACGATACTACTGTTTTTGATACCAAAGAGGTTATCGATATAGAAGAAGAAACTGTTTCAAATAGTGAATTGCGTTTAGTTCATACTATTAAAAAGCCTATTTATAAAGATGGTAAAGCGGTGGCTTTGCTTGGTGTTTTTTGGGATATTACAGAAGAAAAAAAGCAAGAAAATTATATTAAAAAACTTCAATCAGGACTAAATCAGGCACAAGCTTTGGCAAATATAGGGCATTGGGAGCTTGATTTGGCAAATAACTCTCTTTATTGGTCTGATGAGGTGTATCGCATATTCGGTTTAAAGCCTCAAGAGTTTGAGGCAACCTATGAAGCCTTTTTAAATCATGTTCATCCCGATGATGTAGATGTGGTAAACAATGCCTATAACGCATCCATCAAAGAAAAACGCGGATATTATATTGAACATCGGATAGTTAGAAAAAACGGTGAAATAGGGTTTGTGGAAGAGAGATGCGAACATGAGTTTGATGCCAAGGGCAATCCTACGAGATCCATAGGCACCGTGCACGATATAACAAAACGCAAAAATGCAGAAAATGAACTTATTTTAGCATCTGCCGTTTTTGAGAAAATGAGTGACGGCGTTTTGATTACCGATGCAAAACAGAGAATAGTAACAGTAAATAGTGCATTTAGCGCTATATCCGGATATTCTGCCGAGGAAGTTATAGGCAAAACTCCAAATATATTTAGTTCAGGGTGGCATAATAGTGCTTTTTATCAGAATTTGTGGAATGAAATCAACACAAAAGGGCAATGGAACGGAGAGATAGTTGACCGTAGGAAGGGTGGCGAGTTATATACCTCTGAGCTAAATATCATTGCTTTGCATGATAAAAACGGCGTATTGACAAATTATATATCTATAGCCAACGATATAAGCGAAAAGAAGCAAAAAGAGAGTTTGATCCACAATCTTGCATATTTTGATGTACTTACAAACCTCCCAAACAGAGCACTGTTTCAAGAAAAGGTCGTAAGTAAAATACCTGCATTGCAAAGAAACTCAAAAAGAATTGCAATATTTTTCATAGATATGGATAACTTTAAAAATATTAATGACACATTCGGGCATTTAATGGGAGATAAATTTTTAATAGAAGTATCAAAAGCTATAAAATCGCTTATTCGCGGAGAAGATACACTAGCAAGACTCGGCGGAGATGAGTTTACCGTGATTTTAGAAGAGGTAGAATCAATCTCGACAGTAGCCTCTGTTGCAGATAAAATTATTGAGAGATTTAAAAAGCCCGTTGTTATAGACAATAAAGATTTTTACACGGGAGCTAGCATAGGCATAAGTATATATCCGGATGACGGAACAACTTATGATGACCTTGTAAAAGCTGCGGATACTGCAATGTATCAGGTAAAAGAGCATGGAAAGAACGGCTATAAATTCTACACTCCTGCTATGAATGAAAAAGTAACAAAACGAATGCTTATAGAAAATGATTTGCATTACGCTATTGCAAGAGATGAGCTGTTTTTAGAGTATCAGCCAAAGATAGACCTAAAAACAAAAAGCGTTTACGGTATGGAGGCGCTTATTCGTTGGAATCATACAAAAAAAGGGCTTATAAGACCTGATGAGTTTATCGGCATCTCTGAGGAGACGGGGCAGATACTACAGATAGGACTATGGGTTGCAAAGCAAGCAATTACGGATACAAAGAAGCTTCATAACGAGGGCAAAGAGGTTATAGTCTCTATCAATGTATCGAGTAAACAGCTAGGCGATGCCTCTTTTGCGGATAGTATTTGTATGATTGCAAATGAAGCGGGGTTAGATAAAAAATATATAGAGTTAGAGATTACCGAGAGCCATATTATGAAAAATGTCGATAAAACATTAGCAATCTTAAATACGCTTCATACAAGGGGTTTTGCTATATCCATCGATGATTTTGGAACAGGGTACTCGTCGCTTAATTATCTTAAAAAACTACCTGCAAAAACGATAAAGATAGATCGCTCTTTTGTTCTTGATGTAGATAAGAATGAAGATGACCGCTCAATAGTCGGAGCTATAATCGCAATGGCAAGATCACTTGGCAAAGATGTTATTGCAGAGGGGTCAGAAACCGAGGCGCATATTGACACTTTATGGGCACTAGATTGTCATAAAGTACAAGGGTACTATTTTAGCAAGCCTCTTAAGCTAGAAAAATTTAGAGAGTTTATCTCTACTTTTAATACTTAAGAAATTATATCTTTGGCTATTTGAAACTGGTTTGCAGTCATTAGATGAATTTTTGGGTGAAGAGCTTTTAGTTCTAAAAATAGGTTTTTACTTAGCTCAAAACCTACTCTATACTCCTCATCTACTCCTCTTTGACTAGCAACGCTCAAAGCATCAAGCCATTTTTTCGGTACATTAATGCCCGGAACATTTGAGTCTAAAAACTGTGCAGTTCTTAGTTTTGTTATGGGGAAAAGTCCTAAAATAATTACTGAATTCCCTGATACGACATTGTTTGCCTCATTTATCAGCTCTAGTAGAACTTTTGCATTTTCTATATCATATACAGGCTGTGTTATAATGCCTGACGCCCCGTGAGCTATCTTTTTTTGCATCTTCTTTTGTAGTGTTTTTGGATTTTTTGCATGAGAGTTTACGACTGCAAAAGGATATATCTCTTTTGGTTTTTGGGTAAACTCTTTTTGTGCATAATCAAAACCTTTGTTAAATGAGCTAATGATATCCAAAAGAAGCGTGCTGTCCGCTTCAAAAACACCTTTTGCTTTTGGTTGGTCAGATATGGTAGCAGGATCTCCTGTTAGCGCCAATATAGCTCTTATATCAAATTCGTTTGCACCCAGTAAGTCAGATTGCAGTGCTATTTTGTTTCTATCACGCATACTCATAGTAGCAATAGCAGGTTTGTTAAATCTATCTTGCAGCAGCTTTGCGCCAAAGAGTGAGTTGTATTTTAGCTTTGCTAGAGGATTGTCCGTTGTCGTAAAACCATCTACTAAGTTGTGAAGTCCTAAAGACTCTATTTTATCTACAATCGGTTTAAATGCCGCAGAGTGTGATGGAGTAGTCTCCAGCGTTATATAAGTGCCGTATTTTAGTTTATGTATTAGTTCATCAAACAAAAAGAGTCCTAAGTGGGTATAATTGCGTAATTATAACTAAAGAGAGAAAAATATATGTTAAAACTGGCGGTTTTTGATTTTGATTCTACGCTTATGGACGGAGAAACAATAGACTTTTTTGCAGCAGAACTTGGACTAAAAGAACAGGTAAGTAAAATAACTGAGGCAGCAATGAACGGAGAGCTTGATTTTTTTGAATCACTTCAACAAAGAGTCGGGCTTTTAAAGGGATTGGAGTATAGCGTAGTTGAGAAGATAAGCCACAATCTACCATATATGAAAGGTGCAAAAGAGACAATAGCGGAGTTAAAGAGCAGGGGTATGAAAGTAGTCTGTTTTAGCGGTGGATTTAGAAGTGCGACGGGATATGCAAAAAATATTTTAGGATACGATGCCGATTTTTCAAATGTACTGCATCATAAAAATCAGATTCTCACTGGTCTTGTCGGCGGAGATATGATGTTTGGCTACTCAAAAGGTGATATGTTGATTCGTTTGCAGGGTTTATTGGGGGTCAAAGAGGATGAAACGCTAGTATGCGGAGACGGTGCAAACGACCTCTCTATGTTTGCCCATGCGGGTACTAGAGTTGCATTTTGTGCTAAAGAGATACTAAAAAAAGAGGCAAATATCGTGATTGAGACAAAAGATTTAACAAAAATATTGGAGAAAATATAATGCTTAAAAATAGTATCTGGAGACAATACAACAGTGAGAACAGTTTTAGAGAGATGATTGCAAAATATTGCAGACTATCAGCCGTTGATATGATAGAAGATGATAAAAGTCTTTACAATGTTCTTAAAAAAAAGCTTACAAAAAAAGAGCTAAAACTATTTGCCATGGATAGCGCGAGTCAAAGCAATGAAGCTATAAAAGAGCAATTTGGTTTTGCCAATGACGAAGAGTTGCAAAAGGCAAAATTTAAATTATATAAAAAACTAAAACAAGACAAAGTACGACTAGCGCTTAGAGCAGATGCGCTAGAAGAAGACTTTGAAGATATGTCCTCTTAAGCCAAGCTCATTACTTGCCGGCAATTGAGAGATTTTTATCTAGTTTTACTACCCATATCTTATTTGCTTTTGTGCCTATAGCTGCGATTTGACCATTTTTTAAAATGCTCACTTTCTCAAAGGTATCATAGGCTATATCCCCATAGTGCTCTTGTGCGAGAATATTAAAGTTTTTATCAAGCATAACCGCAAGAGCGTCGGTGTCTTCTTTGTCTTTTACATAGCCCACACCTGCAAATTGCCCATTGGCGTACTCTTTTATATCTTTTAATACGCTTGCATATCTTGTTGCAATAACTTTGTCGAGTAAAATATTTTTATGAATATCAAATTTTATGAGGCGGATTTGCTCTTTGCTCATCTCATCTTCTACCGATAAAGAGAGAAGAAAGTTGCCGTTTTTTAGTGCTACAATTTTATTGGCAGTCGTATTTTTCTCATTTTTACTATGGTTTATCCATATTTGATCACCATCAGGAGTTAAGCGCAGAGTAGTTATACCGTGTTGTTTTTCATGGTTTGTTTGCCCTAAAACAACTATGGTACCATCAGACGCTTCTATGGCGTCTATGCCATTATCGTCATACTGAGTGCCGTATTTTTTACCCCAAAGAAGAGTTCCATCTTTTGAAATTTTTAAAATATAGATATCGTTAAGACCTAGCCCTTGATTAAAAAGGTCATAGCTTTGGCTTTTTGTCGTTGCAGAAGAGCCTATGATTAGTAATGAACCATCTTTAAGAGATAAAAGAGCGTTTATTTTATTTTGTAAAGTACCGCTTATTGTTTTGGAAGTTATGATCTCTGTATTTTCATTTAATTTTGCATAAAGAAGTTCGTTATTTGTGTTTGAACCTATAACGATATATTCATTCTGTTCTGTTTTTGTATAAGTATATACTTTATCAAAATTTGTTAAATTTGTTGATTTGTCAAAGAGTATTTTTGCTTTGTCATCAATTCTTATAAGCTGCATTTTCATACCGCTTGATTCCGAGAGGGATGAGAGATAATCAAAAGCGTTTGTGTAAGTTTTAGGCTCTTTTTTTTCTTCTTGAGCTTCTTTTTTTAAAAATAGAGCGCTACTTAACATATTGCTGCTACTTTGAGAAATATCATAAAAAATATTTTGAGAAGATTTGTCGATAATGATAGAAAATTCCGAGTTTTTTGCAAAAAGCGAAGAGATAAGGAAAATTGTAAGGATAAAATAATGCATAGTGCTACTTTTTAGCAAGTATTATATCAAAAATATTATATTTGTGAAATGAATGAGGCTGTTTATTTTAAGAGTCGTATTAAAAGCGTGAGAAGATTTCTCTCCTCACTTTTTTTGAAAATTATTTCAAATTTTCAAGCCCCAGTTTGTGGCTTTTTTGAAAATTATTTCAAATTTTCAAATGGAGCAGTTACAACTGCTTTTCTAGTTACGGTATATGGAACAAGTGCTGCTGCGCGAGCTCTTTTGATTACCGTAGAGATCATATCTTGGTGGCGTTTACAGTTACCTGTTAAACGACGAGGCATAATTTTATATCTTTCAGATAGTGAGAAACGAAGTGCTCCTACATCTTTATAATCCATAAAATCCACTTTTGCTTCACAATACTTGCAGTATCTTTTTTTATACTTTCTTCTTTCTGCCATGTTATTTCCTTTTGTTATCTATTTTTTTCTAAAACGGAATTTCATCTTCATCAATGTCTATCTCGGGGATGCTATTGTTATTTGGCATCTGTCTGTTTTGCACATAAGGCTGCTTTTGAGTAGCAGGCTGTTGATTTTGATAGCTTTGTTGCGTTTGCTGAGTAGGGTATTCGCTACTGCTGCTTGATTCACCTTTGCTATCTAACATCTGCATCGTTTCTACAACGACAGAGTGCTTTGAACGCTTTTGCCCGTTTTGATCATTCCATTGTTCAAAGTTAAGTCTTCCCTCAACAAGGATTTTGCTACCCTTTCTGAGGTATTGGTTGGCAACTTCTGCACTTCTTGCAAAAAAAGTTATATCAACAAAACAGACTTCCTCTTTTTTTTCACCGTTTAGAGTAAATTTACGACTTGTTGCGAGTGCACTGCTTGCTACTGCCATTCCGCCTTGGGTATATCTGAGTTCTATATCTCTTGTTAAATTTCCAACCAATATAACTTTGTTGTACATAAAATATTCCTTATTTTATAATTAGGATATACCTAAATTACTCTGCTGCTGCTTCAGCTGCTTCTTCTACTTTAGGGCTTTCAGTTTTAGCCTCTGTCGTAGGAGCAGCAGACTTTTTCTGTGCTTTTTGCACAAGTTGATGCCATGCTTTTACTTCACGGTTTGTATCATATTTGATAGTTACAAAACGAAGGATATCTTCGTTGATACGAAAGCGTCTTTCAATTTCGCTGATTGCCGAAGGAGCTGCCGAGTAGTAGATTACATGGAAATAACCACGCTCGTTTTTTGCAAGAGGATATGCTAATTTTCTCATACCCATGCTGTCTGTTGCAGCGATTTCGCCGCCGTTAGAAGTGATAGTTTCTTCAACTGCTTTAATGCTAGCTTGAATCTCTTCTGCTGTTAATGTCGGTTTTACGATTACTAAGTTTTCGTAATTTCTCATAGAGTAAGTCTCCCTTTGGTATTTGCCTAAAATAGGCGTTTGTTTCCCTTTCGGATATGCATATATCAAAAAAAATTTGATACAAAGAGAAAGGAACGCGCAATTGTACAGAAATAATGCTTAAGAAAAGCAATATCTTTTATGTCGATTTTTATATTTTTTAAGATATAGTTGTAATTGTTTAACGGGGCATAGATGGCAAAGAGAAAAAGAAGCAGTTCTAAAAAAAAATCTAACAAATTATTATATATAACATTATGGTTTTTATTATTAATTATAGTTTCGATGGTGGTTTTTATAGCAGGTTATTATTATGGGCACGATAGTTCAAAAGATACACTTAAGAAAGTGCAAAAAGCACCTGAGATAAAAGAGCTTCGTAAAATTGAAGATAATAATGTAACAATTTTGCAAAAAGAACAAAAAAAAGAGCCGCAGGAGCAGCCAAAAGAGCAAAATTTATCTACCGCTATAGAGATTCCTTCTAAAAAAGAGCATATTAAAGATGATGAGCTAAAAGAAAAACTCAAAGAGGTTTTAAAAAAAGAGATTAAGCAAGAAGAACATAAACCAAAAAGCAAGAAAGAGAGTACGGAATATAGCAATGCCTCACATGAGTATGAGGGAGAGATTGTTCTTCAAACATATAAAAGAGAAAAATTAACGGGGGTTGTAAAACCTAAATTGGTAATCATCATAGATGATGTCTCTACAAAGTCTCAAGTCAATGCCATCAAAAGCTTAAATTTGCCTCTAACGATGTCTTTTTTACCGCCAAGTAAAGAGAGACCAAATTCACACTCTCTTGCAGATGCAGAGAGTTTTTATATGGTTCATCTGCCAATGGAAGCGCAAAGTTTTACAAAAGAGGAGCCATATACGCTAAAAACAGGCGACTCTAAAGAAACAATCGCACAAAGAATAGGGGAGATAAAGCGGCTTTTCCCGAGGGTCAAATATATAAATAACCATACCGGAAGCAAGTTTACTTCTAACGAAGAAGCAGTCGATAAGCTTATTCTTACACTTCAAGAAGAAAATATAAATTTTATCGACAGCAGAACAATCGGCTCTTCAAAAGTTGCAAATGTTATGAAAAAATACCAAAAAAGATATGTAGCAAGAGATGTTTTTTTAGACCATAAACATGAAAAAGAGTATATAAAAGCACAAATAAGAAAAGCGATAGAGATAGCAAAAGAGCATGGAAATGCCGTAGCTATAGGGCATCCGCATTCAAATACCATTCTTGCAATTCATGAGTCTAAAAAATATTTTAGAGATATTGATTTGGTTTTGGTCGATAAACTGTATTAAAAGAGATTGAGATGAGTATCATTGAGAGGGAAATACCCGAACTTTTTAAAATGAAGAGTTACCCAAAAGAGCTCTTTTATAGCGGCAATTTAGAGCTTCTTAAGATGAAAAAAGTATCAATAGTGGGAAGCAGAAAACCTATGCAGTATTCGCGTGCGCAAGTGCAAAAACTATCATCTCTTCTTGCCAAAAACGGAGTTTGTATAGTAAGCGGTGCGGCAATAGGCATTGATGCGCTTGCTCATAGTGCCGCAAAAGCTTCAAATACAATTGCGGTCCTTCCTTGCGGCATAGATAAAAGATACCCGGCAATAAACAAAAATCTCATAGAAGACATAGCAAAAAACGGGTTACTGCTAAGCCAGTTTAAAAATGGTTTTGAAGCAACGCCATGGAGTTTTGTTTTAAGAAACGAGGTAGTTGTAGCTCTTGGCGATGTTTTAGTTATAGGCGAAGCAGATATCGGAAGCGGAACTATGCGCAGTGTAGAGTTTGCACTTGCTATGGGTAAAGAGATATTTGTACTTCCTCACCGCCTTGATGAGAGTTTGGCGACAAATAAGCTTTTAAAAGACGGGCTGGCAAAAGCCATATATGATATAGATGAGTTTGTAGAGAGATTTGGCGACTCTATGGTTTCAGAGAAAAAAGATGAATTTTTTGAGTATTGTAAAACAAATCCTACATATGAAGAGGCCATCAAGAGATATCCGCAGAAAATTTTTGAAGCAGAGCTTATGGGGGAGGTAAAAATTATAAACGGGGTTGTATTTATATAATAAGCATAGCATCGCCGTATGAGTAGAAACGGTAGTTATTTTGTATGGCAATATTATATAGTTCTTTTGTTTTGTCTAACCCTACAAATGATGCCACAAGCATAAGAAGCGTTGATTTTGGCAGATGAAAATTTGTAAGAATATGATTTACTCTTATGGGCTTATTGTTTGGATGCAAAAATAGATTTGCTTCACCTTTTTGTATGTTTTTGTTTCTTACATAAAACTCAATCGTTCTTGTTGAAGTTGTGCCTATGCTAAGAATCGGAGTTTGTGAGTCTATAAGTTTTTTTGCCTCATCTGAAATCTCATAATATTCGGAGTGCATTGGATGTTGGGTTATAATATCACACTCAACAGGCTTAAATGTACCGCTTCCTATATGCAGGGTTACATAGGAAGCGGCAAAATTGTTGCAAATTTTTTCATGCTGCTCTTTTGTGAAGTGCAGTGATGCAGTAGGCGCTGCAACCGCACCTTCTTCTTTGGCAAATACGCTTTGGTACTCGCTCTCATCCTCTTTAGCATCTTCTCTTTGAATATATGGCGGCAGAGGAATATGTCCTATTTTATCTATAATGGGGAGTAGCTCTTCAAAGCGAAGCAGAGAGCCGTTTTTGTAAAAATTGACGATTCTGCTTCCGTCTTCAAGGATTTCTTTTACTTCTGCATTTAAAGCGTCGCCAAAAATAAGGGTTGTGCCTACTTTTACTTTGCCTCGGATATAAACACTTATATCATTCGCATTTAAAGCCCTATTTATGAGAAGCTCTATCTTGCCGCCGCTTGGTTTTGTGCCAAATAGCCTTGCTTTTATGACTTTTGTGTCATTAAATATAACGGCACAATTTTTTGGGATAAACTTCTCTAGATCATAAAAATATGCATGGAAAATCTCATCCTTCTCTCTGTCATAAACTAGAAGTTTTGCGCTATCTCTTGGATTTGCAGGATGTGTTGCTATAAGCTCTTTTGGAAGAGTAAAATCATAGCTTGAAGTAAGCAGCTCTTTGCTACTCACTTTTAGCTCTGAAGTTGTTTTATGATGTCTAAATCATCACTGTCATCATCAACATCTGTGTTGTTTTCATCTTCTTTTGGGGCAGGATTTACGACCTTAACGATTAAAATAGATATACCGTAAAGCAGAGTAAGAGGCGCTGCCATCAGAAGTTGTGTTAAAACATCAGGCGGAGTAAGTATGGCAGCAACTATAAATATAAGCACAATTGCGTATCTAAAGAACTCTATCATTTGCCTGTCGTTTAGCATACCAAGCAGAGCTAAAAAGTAGGCGAAAATAGGCAACTCAAAAGCTATCCCGAATCCAAACATTATTTTTGTAAAAAAGCCAACATAGTCTTCTATATTTATAAGAGGAGTAAATTGAAAGCTACCAAAAGCAATCAAAAAATCAAAACCCAAAGGAGTGACTATATAGTAAGAAAACAAAACCCCTACCGCAAACATACCGGTTCCGCCAAATATAAACGGGATAACCATCTTTTTCTCGTTTGCATAAAGCGCCGGAGCAACAAATGCCCAAACTTGCCATAAGATAATAGGCAATGCTCCAAGCAGGGCAGCAAAAAACGACACTTTAAGCGCAACAAAGAAAGCTCCGCCTACTTGGCTTGTAGTAACCATACCATCAGCTGCATTAACTGAAGTTTTGCCTACAGACAAAAGAGCTTCATTAAGAGGAGCTACTATCCATGCTAAAATTTCTTGATTAAAAGCAAACATTACAAAAAACATAACTATTAAACTCGCAACAGAGATTGCTAGCCTTTTTCTTAGTTCGATTAAGTGCGGTTTTATTTCGTCAAACATTTTTCTTATCTTCTTCTATTTTTGGTGTATCTTGAAGGGAGCTCTCTTTTTTCTTGAGAGTTATCTCATCTGGCTTGTTTGGATTTGTAGTATCTTTTGGCGCGCTAAATAGAGAATCGCTTGAGAAAGTATCATCTTCGAGTGAAGTTAGTTTTGCCGCCATTTTTTTCATATCGGTTGCATCTTTTAACTTATCGCCGGCATCAAGAAGCTCTTTTTTATACGCCAGAGCCTCATCTTTCATACTTTTTACATTCATCTCCTCTTCTAGAGAGTCTTTCATTGAGCCTATTGCATTCTTAGCGCTTCTTAAAAATTTAGCAATTTCAACCATAGCGCTTGGAAGTTTGTCAGGTCCAAGAAAAAGAATCGCTACGATAAGAATTACAAGTATTTCAGTAAAACCCATACCAAACATAAAAAATCCTTAAATCATAATGAAGGAGGATTTTACCTAAAGAATAATTAAATTATGATATAAATAGTGCTATTTCATCTGCAAGCAGATAGTCAGTGTTATAAAAAGTATCATTTTTTATTATCAATTTTTTTTCATCTATGAGAATATTTGCTTTTTTTAGCTCATTTTCATTGAGAATACTATCTTTTACGCCAACACAAGAACGAAGGCCTAGAAAAATTTTCTCTATCTTTTGGTCTTCTTTGCTTAGCATTTCGGTATGTATATCAAGAGGGTTTGCGATGTAGGCTTCAAGATTTGTTGTCGGATAGTATCTATTTGAACCCATTTTGCCGACTGCACCGCTTCCGGCTCCTATATAATCTTTGTATTGCCAATAGCCCATATTGTGGAAGCTTCTATATTTTCCAAAGTTGCTGATTTCGTACTGCTTACATCCAAAACTTTCTATCTGTTTAAATAACCACTTTGTAAGGCTGAGTTTTTCATGGCTTAGATGAGGTTTTTTCTCAAACGGCGTACCTTCCTCTATGGTAAGTGCATAAGCGCTTAGGTGGTTTATAGGCAGAGAAAAAGCGGTTTTTAGGTCGTTTTCTAAAATCTCTTTGGTGTCGGTTGCAACTGCATAAATCAAATCTAATGAGATATTTTTAAATCCGACTTTATAAGCATTTTGAATTGCTTCTTTGGCTTGATGGCTGTTGTGCGCGCGATTTAGAAGCTTTAGCTTTGCGTCGTTGAAACTCTGCACCCCGAAACTTACACGATTTACGCCTAGCTCATACATCTGCTCTAGCCACTGAGGAGTTGCGCTGTTTGGGTTTGCTTCGGTTGTTATCTCTATGTTCTCTTTTAGATACGGAGTGAGAAGTTCAAATATTTCTTTATATAAAGCGGCTTCAACGCAAGATGGAGTACCTCCGCCTATAAATAACGACTCTATCTCTTTTTCTTTTACCGCAAATCTTTGTAGTTCAAATTGAAGTTGCTCATAAAGAGAGTGCATATAGGCTTTTTTTAGGTGAAATTTATCTACATAAGAGTTAAAAGAGCAGTAGTAGCATTTAGAATCACAAAATGGAATATGTATGTAAAGAAGCATCTCTCCACCTCTGATAATATGTAAAATTTTATCTTAATATCCATTAAAGCAAGATTGGGTAAAGTTATACCAAAATTGTTTATTTAGAGAGTAGGGTAGGCGCTTGGTTTTAGGGGAATATTTTAAAAAATTAGAGCAAAAATACATAACTTGCAGCCAAGAACAACGAGACTCCATACTTTACATACTTGATAATATTTTTGAGTGTAAAGATATTGAAGATATAGTTTTTTACATCAAAAAAATAGACAATATAACAAATCTGCCAAGCAGAGATGTTTTGATGAAAGATATACTATCTCTTAAAAATAGAGCAATGCTTATTATCTTGCATATAAATCAAATAGACGCCATAAAGCAGCTTTACGGTTTTGATATAGTAAAAAAAGTCATAACGGATAAGGCACAGAAGCTACAAGAAATTTTAAAAGAAGAAGAAGCCTCTCTTTATAGCATTAACTTTGAAAAATTTGCTATTTTGGTACAGGATGAGAGGTATTTCAATAAATATTTTTCTATCTTAAAGTATCAAATTTTCAATAATTTGGACAACTATACATATCATACAGATGAAAATGATAAAATTTTATCCGATTTTTGCGCAGGCATATCTTACGGCACTGAGCATCTTCATCACACTGCAAATGTTGCTCTGCAAGAGGCAATTATCTCAAAAACAAATTATAAAATATATAGTGACGACCCAAAGCATATGGAGTTAAAAAAGAGGTCTCTTGATAAATATAAAATTTATAAAACAGCGCTGCATGATGGCAATATCGTCCCATATTTTCAGCCTATATTTTCATCACAAACAGAAAAAATCATTAAGTACGAGGCTCTTGCGAGGATAGTGCTTAGCGACGGTACGGTGGTATCTCCCAATGATTTTTTAAATACCGCGATAGAAGATAAAACTTTTGAGTTTTTCACAAAACAGATGATGCAAAAAGTATTTAACATCTATGCAAACAATAGTTGTGAAATTTCTATGAATCTAACTTATGACAATATTAGGTCGCACAGTATGCTTGAATATATAAAAAACAGGCTTCAAAAGTACGGTGGAGAGAGAATCACTTTTGAAATAGTAGAAACAGAGGAGATACATGACTACAAAGTAGTAGAAAATTTTATCTTAATGGTTAAAGAGTATGGCTGCAAGATATCTATAGATGATTTTGGAAGCGGTTACTCAAATTTTACAAATTTAATCAAGTTAAATATTGACTTCATAAAAATAGACGGTTCTATTACGACAAAGCTTTTAAGTGATAAAAAAGCAAAAATAATGGTTCAAGGGCTTATACAGTTTGCAAAAAACATAAATATAAAAACAATAGCCGAGTTTGTAAGCTCAAAAGAGCTATTTGATTGTATGAAAGAGCTAGGTGTTGATTTTGTTCAAGGGTACTATCTTGGTATGCCAAAAAGCCCAAAAGAGTATGCTTTAGAGTAAAAAGGTCTTTTTACTCTAAAATGCCATTATTTGGATAGACCATTAAGCGTGGAGATGATCTCATCCATCTTGTTGCTAATTTGGCTAACTTCTTCGGATATGTCGTTTACTTCATCTGCGTTTTTGTTTAGCGCATCAGAGCTCTCAGAGATAGACTGAATGAGCACATTTGTCGTAGCCGAAGTCTCGGCAAGACTTTTTTGCGTTCTCTCAGCCAGTTTTCGCACTTCATCGGCAACAACGGCAAAGCCTCTTCCGTGTTCGCCCGCCCTTGCAGCTTCGATGGCAGCATTGAGTGCTAAGAGGTTTGTCTGCTCTGCTATATCGCCGATTGTAGCTAAGATGGTTTTTGTCTCATTGGCATTGTTTACAAGGGTTTGAAGATTATCAACCATCTCATTCTCTTTGCTAGATACATGGTGGATTCTTGATACGGCTTTGTTTATCATATCTTTTAGCTCACGGATTGTGCTGTTTGTAATCTCTTCTACCGTTTCGTTAAGCTTGTTGGATGATTCGATAATCTCATTTTTGCTTTTTAGATTCTCTTTTTCCATATTTTGCAGAGCTTGCCCGAGATGGTTGATGTTTATAAGCAAATCTGCCATTTTGGCTTCTACCGCTATTTCGCTTCTTGTTTCAAAATTTCCTTGAGAGAATTTTTGCAGCGTTGTAATGGCATTGTCTATATTTTTTTCTGCATTGTCAAGCATATTGTTAAGGCTATTTTTTAGAACATGTACATAAGGCGTTTTGGAGTCTGATGTTATTCTGCATGAGTAGTGACCTTTTGAAACTTTATCGGCAAGCAAAACCATCTCTCCCGCAACTCTTGTGTCTTCTAAAACGGAGTTTTGGTAACTTGCTACGATTTTGTTGAAGTTTTTTTCGGCTTCATCGGTTGTGTTTTCGTCTATTTCGATTTTATTTCTCTCAAACTCCATCACCTCTATGAGGTCTAATCTTTTTTGATTTAAAATAGCATTTGAAGAGGTCTTAATCATATTTAAACCGATTGCCGCTACAAAGAGCACAAATGCCAAAACTGCTTGAATAATAGCTGACTCAACTAAAAAAAGTGAAGATACAAGAGCCGCAAAAGCAATGCTTAAAATTATATTTTTTTGTATATTGTTCATACCTGTTTTCCTATCTTAATGTTTTATATAGCTCTTGAGCCGTTTCTATCTCTTTAGCAGATGGTTTTCTTCTGCAAGAGAGATAAACCTTTTCTCTTCTTACTTCATCATACATAGGGAATATGGTTGCATACACCCAGTAAAATCCACCGTCTTTAGAGCGGTTCTTAACATACCCCGTCCAAACTTTATCGCTCTTTATGGTTGCCCATAAATCTTTAAATGCCGCTTTTGGCATATCCGGATGTCGCACTACATTGTGAGGCTTGCCCACTAGCTCCTCTAGTGTGTAGCCTGCAACTTTGCAAAAGTCATCGTTGGCAAATAAAATTATGCCTTTTGAGTCGGTTTGTGATACTAAAAAATCATTGCTTTTTAAAACATACTCTTTCATTTTTATCTCTTTGTCTTTGTTGGTATTGCGGAAGTTTATCATAAAACATAAGGTTTCATAAATACAAAAAAAAATAAAAATTTTTTTTAAACAATTTTTTATTATTAGGGACGGATTACTTAGTTAAAATTAATTGCTAATTTTGTATAATTTTGAAAAATTGCCTAAAGTGAGAGTATGAGCAAAATAGATTTGTATCGTCCAAATGTAGCAGTTGTGGTTCTCTCCAAAGAGTATCCGCATAAAAAAGAGATTTTTTTGGCGCAGAGAAACGATTTGATGGATGTGTGGCAGTTTCCTCAAGGCGGCATTGATGAGGGAGAAGAGGTATTAGAGGCTCTTTTTAGGGAGCTTGAAGAGGAGATAGGCACAAATAGTGTAGAGATTATAGCCGAGTTTCCCGAGTGGCTCTCTTATGATTTTCCTCCGAAAATTGCTGAGACAATGAAGCCTTTTGTAGGTCAAAGACAAAGGTATTTTTTGGTAAAATTGCAAGATAATGCAGAGATAAATATACAAACGGCACATCCTGAGTTTAGGGATTATAAATTTGTAGCGACGGATGAGATCTTAAAGCTAAGTGCAAGTTTTAAAAAAGATGTTTATGAGTGTGTGATAAATTATTTCAAAAATGAGGGTTTGTTATAAATGTTAATAGTTCAAAAATTTGGCGGAACGAGTGTCGGTGATTTGGATCGTATCCAAAATGTTGCAAATCGCGTAAGTAAAACAAAAAAAGAGGGGCATGATGTCGTAGTTGTCGTTTCTGCAATGAGCGGAGAGACAAATAAACTTATTGCTTATGCCGAGCATTTTTCTCAAAATGCTTCAAGGGCAGATATGGATATGCTTCTTAGCTCCGGAGAGAGAGTTACCGCATCTCTTCTTTCTATAGCACTAAACGAGATGGGACACGGTGCAATTGCAATGAGCGGGCGAAAAGCCGGAATCGTAACGGATATGCATCATACAAAAGCGCGTATTCAAAACATAGACCCTCAAGCAATGAATGATGCGCTTAGAGAGGGAAAAATTGTAGTAGTAGCAGGTTTTCAAGGCGTAACCGAAGATGGCGCGGTAACGACTTTAGGACGCGGAGGAAGCGACCTCTCTGCAGTGGCTATTGCAGGTGCTTTAAATGCCGATTTATGTGAGATATATACCGATGTCAGCGGCATCTTTACTACAGATCCACGCATTGAGCCAAAGGCAAAAAAGCTAGATAAAATATCTTATGACGAGATGTTGGAATTGGCTTCTTTAGGTGCGAAAGTTCTTCAAAACCGCTCAGTGGAACTGGCAAAAAAATTGAATGTAAATTTAGTAACAAGAACAAGTTTCTCAGATGAAGAGGGAACATTAATTACAAAGGAAGAGAACATTATGGAAAAACCGTTAGTAAGTGGAATTGCGTTGGATAAAAATCAGGCTCGCGTATCGTTAATCGGAGTAAAAGACAGACCGGGAATCGCTTCAGATATCTTTACAAAGCTGGCAAATAACAATGTAAATATTGATATGATTATCCAAAATGTAGGGCATGACGGTAAAGCAAACATAGACTTTACGGTTCCTGTTGGCGATTTGAATGATGCTAAAGCCGTAATGGAAAAATTTGTAAAAGAGTCTGAGGTAGATGAGGTAACTTATGATGAAAATATTTGTAAGGTTTCTATCGTAGGTGTCGGGATGAAGTCTCACTCGGGTGTTGCTGCAAAAGCATTCTCGACTATGGCAAGTGAAAATATAAATATAAATATGATATCGACATCAGAGATAAAAATTTCTATGGTAATTGCAGAAAAATATGCAGAATTGGCAGTTAGATCTCTTCATAATGCCTATGAATTAGATAAGTAGCAATGCAGGATTTCGCTCAATGGAGCTTGGATGCCATCAGAGAAGAGGGCGGTTGTTTTAGCTGGCTTGAAGAGCAAAGATTTGACTGGGCTACGACGACACTCCAAGCTTTAGAGCAAATCCTTAGTGCAAAAACTATTGTTCTAATTACCGATGAGAAGAGAAAATGGTTTGAAAACTACATACTTCTTAACATAAACAGCGCTCAGTTAGAACGACCGCTTCTGCCGATTGTAAGTATAGATTCCCTTTATCAGTATTATAACAGCGTAAGCGGTGCAGAGATGATGGATATGGTTGAGGATATGATATCTTTAGCTCATAAAGAGGATTACTTCTTTTGGTATATAGGAAAAGGTGAAGACAAAAGAGCCGACCTTGCGAAGAGAAAAGATACAAGTTATTTTTGGATACTTGATGAAGAGTATCTTAATGCCTTTCATCTAAAATCATACGATAAACTGCTAGATGTAAAACTTATCCAACTCTATAAACTCTTTAATGCATCACTAAATGCAGCGATGTTTGGCGAGGTAGAAGTTGTTCTATGATTATAAAAGAAGCCATATCGTCATAACGAAGGATATAGGTTTAAAGTATGAAGAACTTGCATCTAAGCTAAAAGAGACGCATAGGGTAGTAGGTTTTGTAGAAGATGAATTTAAACTAGAGCATGCAAAGGCAGTAGTTGCAGAAGCCTATGTTAGTGAAGCAGAAACAAAGTACATTATTTTGGCATCTCAAAATTTTAATATCATATCTCAAAATTCTCTTTTAAAACTACTAGAAGAGCCTCCAAAAAATATAGAATTTATCATTATCTCGCCTTCAAAATCAAATTTGCTTCCTACTATTCGTTCAAGAATGCCTTTGATAAATGAAAAAACAGCTCATAAGATAGACACCGTTGATTTAAATTTATCAAAGATAGACTATGCACAAGTTTTTTCATTTTTAAAAGAGAGTCAAAAGCTAAAAAAGACGGAAGCAAAAAAAGTTGTAGAAGCGCTTTACCACAGAGCAGTAGTTACAGAAGGTTTGGTGCTTAGCCAAAGAGTGCTTAATAACTTTGATATGGCGTATAGGCTCTTGGAGTTAAATGCTAAAGCACAAAGCGTACTTGCGATGCTCATTATGAGTTTTGTAGGAGAAAAAAATGCAAGTTGAACTTCTTTCCAATGACATAGATATAAAAAAATACCTCAAAAACATAGATGTAGATAGCGGCGGTATAGCTATTCTTGCATCTAAAGCAGCACATCATATACTCTATATAAGAGATTTGCATGTGGGTGCTGCAAATATACTAAAACAAGATGCTCTAAGCGTAGGAGCTGATTTGGCAGTGCCTCGCGGAACCGTTGTCGCAAAAAAGCCGTTTGTAGATTGTATCCTTATTGCAACTACAAAACATCTTAAGCTTCTCTCTAAAAAGGAGTCGATTCAACCTTTTGGACTAAAAGAGGTTGCAAAAAAACTTCAAGAGATTCTGAGTGTGCAAAAGCCCTCTGAAGTTGAGGTAATGGGCGTCATCAACGCAAATAGTGACAGCTTTTTTAAAGATTCAAGATTTAGCGGTAAAGAAGCCATACAAGCCATAGAGAGGATGATAGAAGATGGTGCACATATCATAGATATCGGCGGTGTTTCTTCTGCGCCAAAGAGTATATATGTAGGAGCTCAAGAAGAGTTAGAAAGAGTCAAGCCGATACTTGATGTGATACAAGATGAAAAGTTGTACGATAGGGTAAAATTTAGCATAGATAGTTTTGAACCGACGGTTGTCTCATATGCGCTTGAGAGAGGTTTTAAAATAGTAAATGATATTACGGGATTGTCAAATGTCGATATCTGCAAGCTTTGTGCATCTTATGGTGCAACGGCTGTCATTATGCATATGCAAAAAGAGCCGCAAACTATGCAGGAGAATCCTCGGTATGAACATATATTGAGTGATATATATACTTTTTTTGAACAAAGAATCAAGGTTGCAGAATCTTTTGGGGTTAAAGATATTGTTTTGGATGTAGGCATAGGGTTTGGCAAAACTTTGGAGCACAATTTGATGCTCATAAAACATCAAGAGCATTTTTTGACTCTTCACAAACCTTTGCTTATCGGTGCTTCAAGAAAATCGATGATAGATAAGATCTCTGCGTCATCGCCTCAAGATAGATTAAGCGGAACGCTGACTCTTCATATGGAAGCTATTAAAAACGGAGCTTCCATCATCAGAGTGCATGATGTGGCTGAACATATTCAGGCTTTAAGAGTTTTAAAAGCATTAAATGATATATAATTTGAATATATTGTTTTTATAATAACAGGTGATACTATGAGATTTCCAACAATAGGTGAGATAGCTACAACTTCCGTAGTTGCGGTAAACAGAGGATATACTATATCTGAAGCGATTGATGTGATGTGTGATAACGGGCATAGAAATATAGTGGTTATAGATGAAGATGAGTTTTATCTTCTTGGTGTTAGTGATTTGCTTAGCATAAAGATGAGGAATGCAAATTTTGATCTTTTACTAAAAGAGTTAGAACTCTCAAAAATACCCACAATGCATAAAGATGAAAATATACTAAATACGATGGAGTATCTTAGCTGCGATATAGAGCATATTTGTGCTACGAATGATGATGGTTCACTTTATGGTCTTGTTACGCATACTGATATTACAAGCAGCATAGATCCCGAATCGCTTATGAATAATTTTTGCCTAAATGATTTTTTAAGACTCGGCAAAAGAGTTAGATGGATAAATAAAGATTTATCAACTTCGGTTGTTCTTGATGATATGCTTAAAAACTCTTCAGATAGCGTTATGATAGTTGAAGACAAAAAACCGATAGGTATTTTTACCACAAAAGATGTTATAAGAGTTATTAGAAAAAACTTTGACCTAGAAAAGCCCATAAGTAACTATATGTCAACGCCCGTGGAAACCATAGCAAAACAGAGTTCGGTCAAACAAGCGCTCGACTTTTTAAATAAAAAGCATTATAAGAGAGTTGTTGTCGTAGATGAGATGGGAAATATGTCGGGAATGATAACGCAAAAAGAGCTTATCTCTTTGGCTTACTCTAAGTGGGCGATTTTGATGAAAGAGCATCAAGAAGAGCTACACCAAATCAATGCAACTCTGCTAAATAAAAACAAACAGATTGAACAAATTGCATCTAGAGACCCTTTGACAAATTTATATAATCGTTACAAGTTTTCAAAGCTTTTTGTTTCATCTTATAAAATGATGCTAGAGAGAGAAAATGCCTTGTCGCTTGTTATTATGGATATTGACTATTTTAAACGCATAAACGATACTTACGGACATAATGTCGGGGATGAAGTGCTTATTTATATTTCAAACATTATTCTAAATGCATTAAGAGATACGGATATAGTATGCAGATGGGGCGGAGAGGAGTTTGTTATGCTTCTTCCGTCTGTAAATATTGAAAATGCTCTAAGTATAGCACATAAGATAAGAGGGCTTATAAAAGAGCAGCAAGTAAAGCATTTTAAAGTCACTGCAAGTTTTGGTGTTACCGAAATTAAAGAGCAGGATGATTTAAAAAGCGTTATAGCAAGAGCCGACAGTGCTCTGTATGAAGCCAAAAACTCAGGAAGAGATGCAGTCTTTTTTAAAGCTTGAGCAGTTTTAGAATGTAGGAGGAGCTATGTAGTTTCCTTTTACAAAACGGCAGCCGTACTCTTTAGGAAAGAGTTTGTTTATGCTTATCCACTCCTCTTTTTTGCTTGACTCTTTTATGGATATATTTATTTTTGCCGATAGCTCTTTTATCTCTGCAATAGATCCACAATTTGTTTCTGTACCTACTCTGAGATTTTTTCTAAATGTAGCTATCATATTTTTATGGTTGTCTATGGCATTTTGTTCTGATTTTGCCATAGATATAACCCCTTTTTCCATGCTTTTACGATGTTCGTAAAACTTTTTCTCTTTTGCCTCTTCCTCAGCCAGAAGTTCTAACTCTTTTTGTTTTTGCAGTTCTTCATCTGCTTTTTGCTTAGCCAAAAGAGAATCCCTTTTTTCTATAGCCAAAGCAACTAAATTCTCTTTATGTACATAAGAGGAGTATTTTTCTATAAAAGCGTTATACTCATCAAGTGTTTTTGCTTCATTAAATGAGTTTTTATACTCTTGTTCTTTTTGCAGGGCACTCTTTTTTTCTTCAATGGCATCAAAAAGCTTTGTTTGCTCTATTGCTTCATTGATTAGCGTTTGATCTATGTATCTGTGAGATCCTGAGGTTGAGCTAAGCGTTATGGCACTTACTATATTTTTTGCAACGGTTGCACCGACATATGGACTTGTAAGGTCGCTTGTGCATTGGTTATATTGGTTTAGATTTATAGATTTTGTACAGTCATATCTGTTGATAGGGCTTTTTGGCATAGCGTTTATGAAATATGGTTGAATATCTTTGTAGTCTTGACTTACTCTTAATATCTCTTGCTTAGAATTTTTTATTTTTTCAATCGGTTCTTCTTGAATTGTTACTATTTTCCATTTTTTATTCTCTTTTTCTATGAGAACAAAGTAGTAGCCGCTTTTGCTTTTGTATGTGCTTTTTTCGATGTTTTTCGTAGGTGTGATGCTATTGTTTGCAGATGGTGTACAGCCTGAAAATAGTAGAGATGTTACTAAAATATAAAGAGTATATTTATAAAACACTGTTTTTTCCTTATATGGGTTTTTAAAAGCGGAATTATACTATACAGAGCATTAAGAGGTTGTTAAGAACTCTCATACAATTTTAATGTATGAGAGCAGGAGTATTACTCTATTTCGGCATCGATGACATCATCATCTTTTTTCTTAGCACTATCTGCTGCTTGTGCGCCGCCTTCCTCTTTTGACTTGTACATAGCTTCTGCCATTTTATGGCTTGCTTCCGTTAAAACTTTTACCTTTGCATCAATCTGTTCTTTTGTTGCATTTGTATCTTTTAGCGTATCTTTGAGTTCGACTATAGCACTCTCTATTTTAGCTTTTTCGCTTGCTTCTATTTTGTCTGCATTTTCGCTTAGAGCTTTTTCTGTTTGAGCTATAAGTGCATCTGCTTGGTTTTTAGTCTCAACCAACTCTTTTCTTTTTGAATCTTCTGCTTTGTGAAGCTCTGCATCTTTGATCATTTTGTTGATCTCTTCCTCGCTTAGTCCTGAGCTTCCGGAAATTGTAATCGACTGAGATTTGCCTGTGCCTTTGTCAGTTGAGCTTACAGTTAAGATACCGTTTGCATCTATATCAAATGTTACCTCGATTTGTGGTACGCCGCGAGGAGCCGCAGGAATGTCACGCAACTCAAATAAGCCGAGCGATTTGTTGTCTCTTGCAAACTCTCTCTCGCCTTGAACTACATTTATACTAACTGCAGGTTGGTTGTCCTCTGCAGTTGAGAAGATTTGAGATTTTTTAACAGGTATAGTCGTACCTTTTTCGATAATTTTAGTAGCAACACCGCCTAGAGTCTCGATTCCTAAAGATAGCGGAGTAACATCCAAAAGAAGTACATCTTTAACATCTCCTCTTAAAACTCCGCCTTGGATTGCCGCACCTGCTGCAACGACTTCATCAGGATTTACACCTTTGTTAAGTTTTTTGCCTCCAAAGTAAGCAGATACCATATCTTGAGCTTTTGGCACGCGTGTAGAACCGCCGACCATAATAATCTCTTTGATATCGCCGCTGCTTAGACTTGCATCTTTTAGAGCAGTTTTGATATGGTCAATCGTCTCTTCAAGAAGGGCATCTATCATACTTTCAAATTTTGCTCTGGTTAGCTTTAGAACCAAGTGTTGCGGACCTGCTTGAGTCATAGTGATGAACGGTAAGTTTATCTCCGTCTCGGTTGAACTTGATAGCTCTTTTTTAGCATTCTCAGCTGCATCTTTTAGTCTTTGAAGCGCCATTTTGTCATTTTTAAGGTCTATCCCGTGTGAGCTTTTGAACTCTGCATTTAGATAGTCAACGATTTTGTTGTCAAAGTCGTCTCCGCCTAGAAATGCGTTTCCATCCGTACTTAAAACCTCAAAAGTTCCGTCGCTTATCTCTAAAACGGTAACATCGAATGTTCCGCCTCCTAAGTCATATACCAAAACTCTTTCATCACCCTTGCTCTCAAGTCCGTAAGCAAGCGCAGAAGCCGTAGGCTCATTGATGATACGAAGAACATTTAGCCCTGCAATCGTTCCTGCATCTTTTGTTGCTTTTCTTTGTGCATCATTAAAGTATGCAGGCACGGTAATAACCGCATCCGTAACACTCTGTCCGAGGTAGCTCTCAGCGTCTTCTTTAAGTTTGCTAAGAATTTTTGCAGAGATTTCTTGCGGAGTATAAATCTTGCCGTCCACATTAACTGCAGCCATACCGTCTTTGTTTACGATGTTGTATGTTACTTTATCGTGAGCTGCCTTTGCGTTCTCTTCGTTCATCATAAGACCCATAATTCTCTTGATTGAAGAGATAGTTTTGTTTGGGTTTGTGATAGCTTGGCGTTTTGCAGGGTCTCCTACCAACACTTCGCCTTTATCTGTAAATGCTACGACTGATGGAGTCGTGTTTTTACCCTCTTTATTTGGGATGATTTTTGCCTCACCGCCTTCATATACTGCTACACAAGAGTTTGTTGTTCCTAAATCTATACCTATTACTTTACTCATTTTATAATTTCCTTTTTATTTTTATTTATTTAATTTATTGCTGTGTTCTAAGTGAAAATGCCGAAAGCATTTTTCTAAAGAAACTAAAGTTTTGTGCTTTAGTGGCACAGCACCTAGTGTAAGTATTTGGGACTTTGTTCCAAATACCGTTCTAATAACTAGTTGGCAACGACTACCATCGCCTCTCTTAGAGGGCGTTCTTTATACCTATAACCTGTTTGAAAAGTTTGCACTATCTGCCCACTCTCTACGGCATCACTTGCAACGCTTTGGATAGCATTGTGAATATTTGGGTCAAAAGGCTCATCATGAGAAACCTTTTTAACACCGTGTTTTTCTAAAGAGGTAAGCAACTGTTTATGTGTAAGTTCTATACCCTCTTTAAGTTTTGTAAAGAGTTCTTCTATATTTGCGCCTGAGTTTACCGAGTTTAACGCACCCTCAAGTGAGTCAAGGACAGGTATCATATCTTTTGCAAACTTTTCGTTTGCGTACTCAACGGCAGTATATTTTTCTCTCTCTAATCTCTTTTTAATATTTTCAAAATCAGCATGAACGCGAGCATATTTGTCTTTTAGAGTAGCTAACTCTTCTTGTAAAAGATTAAACTCATTTTCTACGGCCTCTGCTTCGGCAGCTGCCTCATTTTGTTTTAAAACTTCATCTTTAGTTTCTGCGGATTCCGGCTGTAACTCTTCGTTTTTTTCATTTGACATAACTGTTAAACTACTCCTTTTTTAAAAAGATAGCATAATTATACATATTGAGTGTAACAATGTCAATAGTATATTGAATAATTTTTGTCAATTAACTTTAGTCTTATTATATCAAGTTTTAAAATTTAACAAATTATAGTAATATTATAAGTGTTGATAAAGAGGAGAAAGCATGAGAACTCTGGCTTGGATAGGTGTTTTAGTATTAGGGCTTATCGTTATTTTATATATAGTTGCGTTTACGCCTATAGGGAATGCTATGCTTAAGCCGTTTGTTGAGAATAAAATCAATAAAGAGTTGGCGATACAGAGCAAAGTAAATACTTTTTTATTAACTATGGATAGTTTTGAAATTTCATTGGAGCTAGATGACGCTAATCATATGGAAGCAAAAGGGAGTTATTCTCTTTTTTCAAAGGCATTTGATGCTGTTTTTGCTTTAGATTTGAAACATTTGGAAACATTGCAAGCACTTACAAAGCAAGAGTTAAGAGGTGAACTTCGGACAAACGGTAGAGTAAAAGGGACTTTAAAAGAGTTTGTAGTCAATGGAGAGAGCGACATTGCTTCTAGCAAAACAACTTATGAAGCAACACTTATAGATTTTAATCCTACTTCGATTATTGTAAATGCAAAAGATGCAAAACTCTCTTTAGTGCTTTTTATGCTATCTCAAAATCCTTATGCAGATGCAGATATGGATATAGACATTAATTTTAGAAATATAACTCCGCATAAACTTGACGGGGAAGTTAGGTTGATTAGCAAAGGCGGTGAAATTGACCCAAAATATATGCTTAGCGATTTTAATGTAACTATCCCAAAAACCACTTTTAGCCTAAAAATGGATGCTAAACTTAGCGGAGACGATGTGGCATATAGTTATGATTTGAGTTCAAATCTATTTAAAATAGCTTCATCTGGGAAATTTACTCCTGAGCCTTTTGGTGCTGATTTGAGGTATCTTTTAGATATTCAAAATTTAGAGGTACTAAAACCGTTAACAAAAGAGGATATTAGGGGTCCTCTTTTGTTGGAAGGCAGTGTTAGCGGGAGCAAAGAGAAGCTAAACATAACCGCAAAGAGCAATTTGGCATCTTCAAGCACAAATATTGATGCGCTTTTAGAGGATTTTAAACTCCTCTCATTAAAAGTCAAATCAGAGCATCTTGATGTTGCAAAATTGCTCTATATGCTAAAGCAGCCCTCTTATACAAACGGCACTCTGAATATAGAAGCAGATATGACGGATACCGAGACGGATGGATTAAATGGAAACATTATTGCATCTCTTGAGAAGGCTTTGCTTAATTCAAGCTATTTAACAAAAAGATATGAGTTTAAGTCGCAGATGCCAAAAGTAGAGTTCAAAGCACACTTAAATGCTGCAATTGAAGATAGCACTATGAAAAGCAATATAAAAATTGACTCAAATCTTGCAAATATTACAATGAAAAAAGCTCTTTATGATATGAAAGAGAGCTCCCTAAATAGCGATTATGAGATGAAGATACCAAATATGGAGAATCTGTTCTTTTTAACCCAGAGGCATTTAAGAGGAGATCTTCTTTTAAATGGAGATATAAAGAACTCAAAAGATTTGGATATTAGTATAAACTCGAAAATCGCCGAGGGAGTGCTTAGGGCTAAACTGCATAATGATACTTTGAATGCAAACATAGATGGTTTAAAAAGTGCAAAGTTTTTATATATGATGGTTTACCCTGAGGTTTTTGATGCAACTATAAATGCAGCTATAAACTATGATTTTAAACAAAGCAAAGGTGCAATAGATGCCAAAGTGTTAAACGGTGTTTTTTCAAAAAACAAGACATTTGACACACTAAAAGAGTTTACTAAAATAGATATGTATAGAGAAAACTTTAACGGCGATATAGATGCAAAGCTAGATAAAGAAAATCTCATAGCATTTGTAGATCTTCGCTCAAAAGAAGCATCTATAAAGTCAAATAGCGCTAAATTAAATACAAAAACAAAGATAATCGATGCAGATTTGATGCTTGCATCTAAAAAAGATACTCTTAATGCACATCTTAGCGGAGATATAGATGCTCCAAAAGTTACTATTGATTTGGAGAAATTTTTAGAATCCGAGAGTGGTAAAAAAGTTATACAAAAAGTTGATAAACTACTTCAAAAACTGTTAAAATAAGTACTAGCGAAATATCTCGTCGCTTTTTACAAGCATTGCCTGAGGCGGAGATATATAATACCCTTGCATAAAGTTGATATCAAGTGCTATTAGCTTATCATAGACCTCTTTAGAGTGTACAAACTCTGCTACCGTTTGCATATCGCTATTTTTTGCAAAGTGAATTATACTTTTTACTACTTTGTAGTCTTTGTCGTTTTTATCTATATTTTTGATTAAAGAGCCGTCAATCTTTAGGTAGTTTGCCTCAATATCAATAACCGTTTTAAAGTTTGAATACCCGCTTCCAAAGTCGTCAATGGAAACTTTTGCGCCAAGAGAGTGTAGCATAGCCGTTTTTTCTTTGAAAAGCTCTACATCGTCTATCTCGTCGCTCTCAAGTATCTCAAAAGTTACTTTTTGTGCGCACTCGGGATGACTTTTTAGATACTTTATGATGCTCTCTTCGATATCTTGGTTTGTAAGATCCGAAAAGTTTATATTTATGCTTATCTCTTTTTTGCTCTCTTTAATCTTCTCAAATACAATATGTAAAATTCTTTGTGTGAGCTTGTAGTGCATATTTGTCCCTTTTATTTGAGGCAAAAACTCAAAAGGCGGAATGATTTTTCCTTCTTGTGTTACTATGCGTACAAGAGCTTCATATTTTAAAATCTCATCTACTTTATGGTCATAAATAGGCTGATAATAGCAAAGTACCCTGTTTTCATCAAGCGCTTCTTTTACGAATAGCAGATCTTTTGAAAG
The DNA here is from genome assembly GCA_030837195.1 of Campylobacterota bacterium. Classification (GTDB taxonomy): domain Bacteria; phylum Campylobacterota; class Campylobacteria; order Campylobacterales; family Sulfurimonadaceae; genus Sulfurimonas. Next base: position 9,205 of record JAUPKZ010000001.1, on the reverse strand, counting down.
TGTCGAATCGCAGTTTTTTGCTTTTTCGTCATATATTTCTATTCTGTTTCTTCCATTTTTCTTTGCTATGTAGAGCATTTGGTCTGCCAGTTTTATGGCTTCTTGTAGATTTTTTTCGAGTGAAGGGTGCTTATGAAGGCCGATGGAGACGCTTACTTTTATCTCATGATTGTCAAATAAAAATGTATTATTATAGATATTTTTTTTGATTCGCTCGCATAGTTCCAATGCGGAAGCATCCCTGTTTTTGTTGTGGATAAGTAGTAAAAATTCTTCTCCCCCGTATCTCACAAGTATATCGCTAGCCCTAATGGAATCTTTGAAAATTCTGCTGGCTTGTACAAGTATGTAGTCCCCTGCTTGGTGTCCGTAAGTATCGTTTATCTGTTTGAATTTATCCAAATCAAGCATTGCAATACTGTAATCTTTTAAATTTACTACCAATAATAGCTCTTCTAAATAGTTTCTATTAAATGTTTTTGTAAGAGGGTCGGTAAATACTCTTTTTCGTGTAACAAAGTAGTGAAATAGTTGCAAGATAGTTATAATCATAAAAAGGACTACAATAACAATGAGAAGAATAAAAAAGTTTTCCAGAGGTTTTATGGAGTTAAGGATGGAGTTTTGAATATCGGTTGTTATGTCCACGCTAAAGAGTGCGATAACCTCATTATTGCTTATTATAGGGAATAGGTAGGTTAAGTAAAGATTTTCTATATCTTTTTGTTTAATTATTTGCGGTGTTTTTGTTTTGTATATATCAAAATACTCCTGATTTTGTACATCAAATTTTTGGTTGAAATTGGCTTTATCTGCTTTTGATGCGTCAAGCAAAAATCTAAATTTATCTTTCTCATCTTTATATAAGATATAGGTATACTTGATGTTTGAGGACATCATTAGCATGATATATTTTTCATGGTGATTGCGGATTACTTCATCGCTTAGCACGGTAAATAGTTTTTTAGAATCTTGTATATCGTAAGAATCCCGTATATACTGTTCTATGTTATGTATAATAGTTGAGATTTGCGCTATTTCATGCTTTTCTATTCGTTCATATATCTCTTTATTTGTTTTTTTAATATTGTTATAAACAAGAACTAAAATAATGCTAAGAGCTAAAAGAAATAGAAAAACAATACTCTCTTTTTTCTTTACCATACGGCATCTTCCACATAGGAGTCTAAATTTTCTGAAATAAGGATGTTTTGATTTTTTGCTCTAGGGGCAATGATAACGATATTGGGTCTTCCTTTTTTCCAAAACATAGCACCGAAGCTTTGAGGCAACTCTTTTAGCAGGGTGTAGTCAAGAGCAAAAACGGCTTTATTTTGTATAGATTTAGGTAAAGCTTGTTTGTCATTTAGTATAAGCAGTGTAGCTGATTCGGGGGTTTGTGCTGTTTTAAATGCACTATCTTCTTTAAAAGCACTTAGCAAATTTTTGTCGTCACACCAAAGAACAAGCTCTTTATTAAGCGAAATATTTTTAAATACCTTCTCTAGTATCTGTTTTTTAAGTGCAATAGGCGTGTCTGACGCCAATAGAGCAAAAGAAAAAATAAAAAGAGTAAGTAAAATTTTCATTTAAAAAACATACTCCATAGTAAATATGGCTCTTCTGTCGTAAGGTGCAATTTTTAGCCCGTTTATGCCGATTTGGCTTGCTCTGTCAAAGAGATTTTCACCCTTTGCTTTTAGGGTAAGCTTTTTATTGTAATGGTATATCGCCCCTAGCGTATAGTCATAGCCTGTATCTATCTTTATGCCGTCTATGCCTACATAAGAAGATCTATATATAAGCTCGTTGTAGATGTCAAACTTGCCTATTCTATTGTAGAGCTGCATCAATGCACCGTTGTCTGAGCTGTAAGAGGCATTTTCGTTATAGGCTCTAAAATACTCCAGTATAAGTTTGTTGTCGGCATCAAATTTATAGTTTGAATTTATAAAAAATTGTTCAAAATCAGATTTTTGAGTAGTGTTTACATACATGCCGAGTGTTCTGTCAAATACAATACCGTTTTTAGACTTTGAGCCGCCTACGCCTAGAGTAAGGGTTAAATTGTCTATTTTTTTCTCGATTTCAACTTTTGCAACAAGATTTTTTACACTCTCTAAGTTTGGATTTGGTTTGTATATCGGTGCAAATGTAGTTTGTGCAAACAGAGGATATATATACCCCTTTTGTATAAATATTTTTAGCGAAGTATCGTTGTCTAGCGAGCTAAGGTAGCCAAATCTAAGGACATGTTCCGTTGATGTGTTGCTAAAATGGTTATCGTAAAAGTCAAGTTTTGCGCCAAGAGTTATTTTATTGTTGTTATTTATGGCATAAGTATCTTCTGCATATAGCATATAGACATTTAAATCTTTTGGACCAACCTCTACAGCTCTGTCTGCTTCATTGCTTTTTAGCTCATCAAGGAACATATTTTTTAGTTTTAGCTCTGCTCCGAGTAAAATTGAGTGATCCTCGTATAGTGTGCGTTTTTGAAGTATGGCATTATGAACTATAAGACCGTTTTTTACAACTAAGTTAGTTGTTTTTGGGTCAGCAGGCAGATCTCCTTGCAGGTAAAAACCTTGACTATCCCTGTTTGTAACTTCAACTTCTTCATATGAGCTATTTAAAATAAGGCGGATATTGTCGTCAAACTCTTTCGTAAACTGGACATAGTAGTTTTTTGTAAAAAGTTCTCCGTCATCTATCGAGTTGCCAAATCCGTCAAAGAGTTCATCTCTCTCGCTTGCAACGCCTGCTTCTAGTTTAAAATCATTTTTTTTAGAGAGATTAAAATAAAACTGACCTCTATATCCGTCTCTTGAGAGTTCGGAGCCATCATCTAGCGTGTACTCTTTTTGGTTGTATCTGTTGATATCTGCATTTGCCAAGTAGAGATACTCGCCAAAGCTATTTGCTTCAATCAGTTGAGCCCGTGAGCCTCCTCTTGAGTCTAGTGAGATTTGGGCAACCGTTGCATTTTCTCTTGAAGGGTCTTTTGTATATAGTTTTATAACCATATTTCCGGGTTCGCCGGTAAATGCTATGGCATTTGACGCTTGATATATCTCTATATGGTCTATATGGTTTAGCCCCATTCTGCCAAATTGTGAGAGTCCTGTTCCTGCTGTTAGAGAAGTGACCTCATAAGAGTCTATAAATAGTTTTACGCCTGATGTCGTTTGTTCGGAATATGGGCTTTTTACCAGAGTGGGCAAACCGAATTTTGTAGTTTTTAGGGTGAACATTCTAAGAGTTTTTAACACATCATTAAGAGTATATGCTTGCATTTTATCTAAGTCTGCACGAGAAAATACTATAACATGCCCGCCTTCTTGTGCTTGCGTCTCAATGTATAATTCTTGGGCTTCTCTATACTCGGATAGCAGTTCATCAAGAAAATCTTCTGCCCTTAGCAAAAGAGTGGATAAAAATAGTAAAAAGATAGTTTTTTTCATATACACCTGTTTAAAAATCGTTAACCCAAAAGTATATTTGATAAATCCTTAGTTTATACTTGCATCTGCCAAAGTTAAGCAAAACATAATACTGTTTTTGTGTTTTTTTGCCGCTTCAACCGCTTGATTTAGGGTAGAGCCTGTCGTGATGATGTCATCTACTAAAATAAGCTCTTTTGCAGATAGGTTTTTTATCTCAAAATTGCGAGGATTAAGAAGCCTGAACTCTTTGCTTTTTCCGCTATATGTTACGCTGTTTGTTGCACGGAGTCTATTGTAGAGAGGCTTTATGTTTTTGCTATTTAGGGCTTTGTTTAGAAGTGCCGTATGTGAGTAGCCGTGTGTTGCCTTATCGTCAATTGCGACTGAGTATAGAGGCTCTTTATATTCAAAAGATGCTGCGAATTTTTGCAGTGAGTTTTTTGCCAAAATGGAGTAAATATAGTAGCCCAAATCGGTATGTTTTGTGTGAAGCAGATCTTTTATGTCACTATATTTGTAAAAAGAGAGTACTTTTATATCTTTTGTAAGTTCTCTTGTGTAGAGAGATGGAGTTAAAAATTCTCTTTGGCATGAGAGGCAGATGTGTGTCAGTGAAAGGCTTTCACACAAAAGACATCTCATTTTAACTCATCTTTAAAACCGACATAAAGGCTTCTTGCGGAAGATTTACTTTTCCTACGGCCTTCATTCTTTTTTTACCCTCTTTTTGCTTCTCTAAAAGCTTTCTTTTTCTGGTAATGTCTCCGCCGTAACATTTTGCCGTAACATTTTTGCCCATACTCTTAACGGTTTCTCTTGCAATTACTCTGTTGCCTATCGAAGCTTGGATAGCCACTTCAAATAGTTGTCTGGGGATGATCTCTTTCATATTTTTAACCAAAGCTCTTCCTCTTGACTCAGCCGATGATATAGGCACTATGATACTTAGCGCATCTACTACATCGCCCGCTACTCTGACATCAAGTTTTACAAGATTTCCTTCTCTAAAGCCTATCGGTTCATAGTCAAAGCTTGCATAACCCTTAGATATAGACTTTAGAGTGTCGTAAAACTCTACTACTATCTCATTTAGAGGTATGGAGTACTCAAGCATAACTCTATCTTGATTTAAGTAGGTCATCTTATCTTGAGCTCCTCTCTTGTTTACTAGAAGATTCATAATATTACCGAGAAATTCGCTAGGTGTTATAACGGTAGCTTTTACATAAGGCTCTTCTATTCTCTCTATGTTGCTAACCGGCGGAAGCTCTGATGGGTTTTGCACCTCCACCATAGAGCCGTTTGTCAAGTAAACATGGTAAACTACCGATGGTGCGGTAGCTATAAGGTCAATATCAAACTCCCTCTCTAGCCTCTCTTGAATAACTTCCATATGAAGCATACCCAAAAATCCCACCCTAAAACCAAAACCAAGCGCCACTGAAGTTTCAGGCTCAAAAGAGAGTGACGAATCGTTGAGTCTTAGTTTGTTTAGGGCATCTCTTAGCTCTTCAAACTTGTCCGTATCGATTGGATAGAGTCCTGCAAAAACAAAAGGCTTTGCAGGTTCATATTTAAGTGCCGGCTCTTTTGTAGGGTTTTTTGCATCCGTTATTGTGTCGCCTACATTTATGGAGCTAACTTCTTTTAGACCAAGTACTACGATGCCTATTTCACCGCTCTTTATAGAAGAAGTCTTTTGGCGCTTTAGCGGGTGAGGGTACATAAGATCCAAAACTTGATGATTTTCATCATTACTCATAAGTTTGACTAGTTGATTTTTGGTTATTTCCCCGTCAAACACACGCACAAGTGCCAATGCTCCAAGGTAAGGGTCAAACCAAGAGTCATAGATGATGGCTTTTGTAGGTGCGTCAGGATTTCCTTTTGGAGCAGGGATGCGATCTACTATAGCATCAACCAACTCTCTAATTCCGACTCCTGTTTTTGCAGACACCAACATAGCATCCGAAGCATCTATGCCTATGCTTGTTTCTATCTCTTCAGCAACTTTTACCGGGTCTGCCGCTGGTAAATCTATCTTATTTATAACAGGGATAAGCTCTAGGTTGTTTTCCATCGCCATATAGACATTTGCTATGGTTTGTGCTTCAACGCCTTGTGAAGCATCTACTATAAGCAATGCTCCGTCACTCGAAGCTAAAGATTTGCTAACCTCATAAGAGAAATCGACATGACCGGGGGTGTCTATGAGGTTTAGTATATAGTGTTCGCCATCTTTTACATAGTCAAGCCTAACACTTTGAGCTTTTATGGTTATGCCTCGCTCTTGCTCTATATCCATAGTATCCATCATCTGAGATGTCATCTCTCTATCGCTAACCGCTCCGCACTCTTGTATGATGCGGTCCGCCAGAGTGCTTTTACCGTGGTCTATGTGTGCTATGATAGAAAAGTTTCTAATATTTTTCAAAAAATACCTTTTAAATTATATTTACTCTCCCGCATTTGCGGGTAGCTTTAGGGGGTTGTAGGGACACAAGTGTCCCTGCCATAGATAGGGGCTTTGCTCCTATCTATGTGTAACATCGACTATGAAAATAGCGAATTGACGCTCTCATTGTGATATACCCTGCGAATAACTTCTGCAAATAGCGGAGCAACGGTTAAAACTACTATTTTTTCATGTGGCTTTGACACTAGAGTGTTTGTAACGATAAGTTCGTCTAGCTCGCCATTTGCGATGTTATCGTAAGCTTTGCCGCTTAGAACTGCGTGAGTTGCACATGCCATAACAGAAGCAGCGCCTTTGTTTTTAAGGGCAGTTGCTGCTTTTACCATTGTTCCTGCGGTATCGACCATGTCATCAATCATAATAACATCTTTGCCTTCAACATTGCCTATTATGTTCATAACTTCGCTCTCATTTGCTTTTTCGCGGCGCTTGTCAACTATAACCATATCAAGCCCCATGCGTGAAGCAAAATATCTAGCACGCGCTACACCGCCGATATCCGGAGATGCGATTATAGGGTTTTTGAGATTTTTGCTTTTTATGTAGTTCTCAAAAGTAACAGAGCCGTAAAGATTGTCAACCGGAATATTGAAAAATCCTTGAATCTGTCCTGCGTGAAGATCTATTGTTACGACTCTATCTATGCCTGCTGCTTCATACATATCTGAAACAAGTCTAGCAGTGATGGGAACTCTAGGAGCAGCTTTGCGGTCTTGTCTGGCATAACCGTAGTATGGAACAACAGCCGTAATACTAGAAGTTGATGAGCGGCGAAGTGCATCCGTCATGATAAGAAGTTCCATTAAGTTATCGTTTGAGGGTGCACCTGTTGATTGGATAATGAAAACATCTCTCCCGCGAACACTCTCTGAGATTTGAACCGAGATTTCACCGTCGCTAAATTTTTTTATATCGGCTTTAGCCAGAGGGACATCCAAAACTTGACAAACTTCTTTTGCAAACTCGACACTAGCAGATCCGGCAAAAATTTTATAACCGCGCATGATTAATATACCTTCTTGAAAAATTGATTCTAATTTTACATAAAGAGTGCTGAGGAGTTTATAAAAAGTTCTATTATAATGTCGGAAATAAAATCAGCAGAGTAAAATGAAAATACTTTTTTCACCTAGTGAAACAAAAATTAGCGGCGGAAATGAAGAGAGGTTTGATGAAAATAGTTTTATTTTCCCCAATCTTTATAAAAATCGTTTAGAGATACTAAAACAGTATCAAAATTTTTTAGATACTGCGTCTAGTGAGCAACTATCACAGCTTTTTGGTACAAAAAAACAAGAACTCATTAACCACTACAAGAGTAATATTTTTGAAAAAAATATACTAAAAGCAGTTAGAAGATATGACGGTGTTGCTTATAATTATCTACAATATAATCATCTTGATAGCGTAGCACAAAAGTATATAGATAAAAATGTGGTTATTTTTTCAAACCTCTTTGGACCTATTGGAGCAGGGGATGTAGGATTGCCTGATTATAAACTGCAACAAGGAGAAAAAATAGGAACTTTGGCATTGGAGTCTTTTTATAGCATACACTTTAGGGATGCTTTAGATGAATATTTAAAAGATGAAGATATTCTTGACTTAAGAGCCGGATTTTATGAAAAATTTTATCAAATTTCCAAGCCTTATATAACTATGAAGTTTATAAAAGATAAAAAAGTTATAAGCCACTGGGCAAAAGCTTATAGAGGCATAGTTTTAAGAGAAGCTGCAAAAAACGGTGTAAAAACAAAAAATGATCTTTTAAATATGCAAATCGAGAATTTAAGTGTTGCGGAGATAAAACAGATAAAATTTAAGACTGAGATTGTTTATAATATTTTAGAATAAAATTTGGTGGAGCTGTGGAGGATCGAACTCCAGTCCGAAACCACGCTACTCCTAATATCTACATGCTTAGAGAAGTTGATTGGATTTAATCTTGTTTCGCACAACTTGCAAAGCTATACAAGACGAGCCTCTTTGATTCGTTTTGCGTCCGAGACAAACGCAAAGTATATCTGCATAAGGGGTGATACTTCGAATCCTATTTATCCAGAGTCCATAGGTGAAGCAGCCCGCCTCCTTAGGAGGGGTTAAGGCTTAAGCTACTGCTAAAGCTGGGCGATAATTTGTATTGTTTGCGTTTAAGCAATTTGAGCCGCGTAACGGAAGTGCTCAGTCCGACATGCAATTAGAAGCCACTTGATCCCGTCGAAACCAGGTCAGCCCCATATAAGAAATTGTATCTACTAAAAGTTAAGTTTTCGATAAATTTGAATAAATACAAACAAGATTTAAAATATAAATAAGATACTTAAGAGTGGTGGCCAATCTCGGAATCGAACCAAGGACACAATGATTTTCAGTCATTTATATAGCATTTTTTAAAGTTCCTTAAAATATTGTAAACTCTTATAGAACCCCTATTTTATGAGTTTTAAAAAGCATCTTTCTCTTTTATATTCTTTTATAGTAATTCATTTTTTTTTAAAAGTTGTAGTAAAAACTGTAGTAAAAAAATGTATAATATGAAAACTTAAACAGATTATATTAATAATTTAAATCTTGACAATATTAACCTATTTGGTTAATATATAGTTGTGGTTATAAAAGGGTAGATTTTGGAAAAGAGAGTTGCACATTATAATTTAGACTCTATTAAAGAGTTAGTAAAAAATAATCACTACTATATAACCGGTTCTGCTAGAACAAGTTATACAAATATTGGATTTACCGACGATGATGTGATTGAAATTATAATAGGCTTGTCTAGCAGTAATCTTTATAAGTCTATGAGCTCTTATCATAGTAACCAAATATGGCAAGATGTTTATCATAAAACTGTAAAGCAAATTAAGCTTTATATCAAGCTACAAATAAATGAAAAAGCAAAAATAATCTCATTCAAGGAGAACGAAAATGACTAATTGTCCTATATGCAACGGAAAAATAGAACATACATCAAAAATAATTACATACGAGTATAAAAATCATTCTGTACAAATCAATCAGTTGGGAGAGTATTGTTCAGAGTGTGGAGAGTCTTTTTTATCTCCAAAGGATTTAAAATCTAGCAAAAAAGAAATAGCTGACTTTAAAAGAGAAGTTGATCATCTTTTAAAATCAGATGATTTAAAAAGAATAAGAAAAAAAACAAATCTTACACAAGAAGAAGCAGCTGTATTGTTTGGCGGTGGCATAAGAGCATTTCATAAATATGAAACAGGCGAGAATATACAGAGTAAGCCATTAGACATTTTGCTTAAGTTGATTGATA